>JAISUA010000153.1 GCA_031272305.1 Clostridioides sp. | reverse complement strand
AGAGGAAAAACTCCATCATTTACACCTAATAAATACAAATATTTAGTTTCATCATTCTTCATTCTATCTACACTACTTACAAGTACTTGATCTATGCAAGGAGGTATTATAGCTAATTTATGTTCCTCAAATCCTACTTTCAACAATTTTGTAAATTCATCACGAGTTATTATCTCATTACCCATCAATTCGACCATTTGATCTAACATATCTATGACAATATCCCAAATTTGAGAGTATTCCTTTGCAAGCTCAGTTTCTCCAATTTCATAGAATTTTTCTATCAACGATTCTATTTTTTCATCGAGCTTTGTTTCAATCATAAACTCATACAAATATCTACATATATCTTCTACAGTACTTTTCTTACTTTTAGAAGATTTATTTTTCGAATCTTCATCATTTTCTTCAAACAAACTAATTTGTGTAGGTTTTTTTATTATTTTTCGATTATATATCTTTTTTTCAAAATTGATAATAGGTCGTGTTATAGAATTTTTTATTTCATTTATTCGTTGCAATTTCAAGATATTTTCTTCTTTTTCCATATCTACATCATTTAAAGCATTCTTGTAAGATAATTTATAATCCCAATTATCACGAAACCATTTCTTACCCTTTATTCCGTTGGCCAAAACATAGTTTTCGATTAAATTAATATCTTCTTCATCTATAGATATAAGACCACTCTTTAAATATGTAAACATAACATCATAGCTATAATTTCGTTGCTTCATCTCAAGCAATGATATTAATAACACAACAACTGGATTATTTATAGAATTTCTCTTTTCATCTAGAAAATATGGGATATTGTAATCGTCAAAAACTTGTTTTATCAAAAAATTATATCTATTCAAATCTCTCATAGATACAGTTATATCTTTAAATCTAACATTTTTATTTTTTATTAGATATAATATTTCTTTAGCCGTTTCTTCGACTTCTTGGTGCAAATCATTGAACTCTTTTATCCTTATATTTTCCGTCTTCTCAGTGTACACTTTCTGAGGGAAAAAATTATAATTTTTTTCTAAATGAATAAGTTCTTTGTTATCCTTAAACCTCTTTATCTCATAGCCATTCAAATTCTTTATATATTTATTATTTATTTCTTTATAAATTGAATCTGAATTTTTGCTATTTATTGATGATATATCGTTCAAATTTATATTTTCTAATATTTTTATTCCGTTCTCGTTACAAAGTTCAACGAATCTTTTGTAAGTTGACTTTGTCCTAGAAAAAACATCAGTTGGATTATATTCTATACTGTCGCAATTGTCCAGAGTAAGTGTAATATCAACTTCAGAAGCAACTTTCATAAGTTCCATCAATACAGAAAACTCCTTAGGCGTAAAACCTGTGAATTCATCTATATATATATGTGCAGAACTTAAGGATTTGCTTTCATGAATTTTTTCTGCTAACAACTCCAAAGTATCTTGAGAATCAACATAATTTTCATGAAGATTCTTTTCAAATTCTTCATATATTTTTACAATATCATTTAATTTGGCGTTTAACATGTCATCATCTATGTCTTTGCGTGATTCTTTTAACTTTTCGACATTGACGTTATACTTCTTAAATTCGTAAATAATTTCAGATATTTTATTTACAAAACCTGCCTTAGAAGTTTTCTTTGAAAAAAATTCAAGTTCGTTTGATATATTCAAAAAAGATTTGTATGTTATTATATTTTTCCCACTTGAATCAATATTTACTTTCGTAAGTCCTCCAACTTCAGAAAATACTATCTTTCCTAAACTATTAAAAGTTATTACTCTAGTTCTTAGATTTTTGTCTTTTACATCTCCAGTAAAAAGTTTGCTGATTTTTTTCTCCATAGAAAAAGAATATTGCTCTGGAACAATAATTAAAATAGGACTTCTTTCATCATTTTGAGTTCTTCTCTTTATATCCTCTAAAATATATGAAGTTTTGCCTATTCCTCCTCTTCCAAATATAAATCTAACTGACATAATCCACCTCCTGATATGTATATTTTTTCTGAATTACAAAGTTTGTTGAATTCACAATACTTACAATGCTTCGTATTCTTATACATAAAATCTAATTTTTCAATGCTATTGATATATGTTTTTATTATTTCTCTATTTTTTTTATGTTTTTCTTCGCTGTACTCTATTCTTATTCTTGAATCTTCAAAGTCTGGTTGAAAATAATTCATAGATATATTCTCATAAGGTATATCTAGATTGTAAATTTTCGGTATAACTTCTGTACAGATGAACAAATATACTATAGTTTGCATTCTATTTTCAGCATTTTTTCGATTAATCTGCTTAAGTTCCGTCTTCCAATCCCAAATTTCTATAGAATCATTTCCTATAACTACCAAATCGAATTTGGCTTGAATCTTACTTTTATCTATTTTGCAGTACAAACTGTACTCTGACTTATATATTTTTTCTTTTTTAATAGGAACTTCTTGTTTTATTTTTTCTAAAAAGTTTTCTGCTCTTTTTTTATTCTCCTCACTTAAATATTGTACACCTTCTTCTGTCCCAAAAAAATACCTCTCACATAAAAGATGAAAATCTAATCCTGTTTTTAAATTTTCGTAGTACTCTCTTTCATCTAATTCATCTTTTAACCAGTTTATTTTGTCGATATATTTATATTTAAATTTCATTGGACACGATTTAAATGTATTTAGAGAATTTTGGCTGTAACAAAAATCTTTGAGCATCAAATTTATCTCCTTTCATCTTTTATTATTTTTCCTTTCATTTTTTTGTTTTATTGTTTTAATAGCTTTTTTTCTGCTACAAATTCTGATATTTCTGTGAAAAAATTCAGATGCTTCTTGTTTTCTCTTAGAGTTATTTACATCTTCTTTTTCGCTACAAATTCTGATATTTCTGTGAAAAATTCAGATGCTTCTTGTTTTCTCTTAGAGTTATTTACATCTTCTTTTCTTGAAAAAGCACTGTACGACATTATAAGCATATCTTTTGCTCTTGTTATTCCAACATATAAAAGTCTTATTTTTTCATTTATTATGCTTATTCTCTCATCAATCAAATAATTTTTTTCACTTTTTTCTTCGTTATTTGATTGATTTAGTTCACATATTTCTTCATATTGCAACTTATTAATTTCGTTTTTAAATTCAAATTCCAGCTCATTTATTTTTTTCTTTTTTTCGTACGACAAAATTGTATCTATTTCGCACTTTATTTTCGCTATTGGATTCTTATAATTTTCTTTTAAAAACCATTTTTCTCCCTGTATTTTGTCGTAAATATTGTCTGGGAAATAATATTTTGTAAGACCAAGTAGAAATACGCAATCCCATTCAAGACCTTTCGACTTGTGATAGTTACAAATTGTTACACTACCTGCCTTTGGCTCATATCCATCTTTTTCATAAACAACATCAAGGATAAATGTAAAAACTTTATTTTTTTTATCAACAAGCAAATTATATATGTCTAACAAGGAAAGATTTTTTTTATCTATCGACATCAACTGAATATAAAATGCAATATAATCTACTATTGCCTTTTGAAAAATATCTTCTTCAATTAAATTTCCTATACTTAGAACAAGTGTATCAAATCTAAGTCTGTTTATACTAAGTATATCTTTCATTTTTGAAACAAATTTAATAAATAAATTATATAAATATTTATCATTTATTTTTTTTTGAATACTTTTGTAAACTTCTTCGCTTCCGTAGATAATTTCTTCTGTGTTTAAATTTAATTCTTTGAGAGAAGATATTATCTTTTCCTTGTTTTGATTTTCTATATCTTTCAGAAATATTTCACTTAAAATATTATTTAATAGCTTATCTGTATCGTCGCAATTTATTATAAAATCAATAATTTGACTTATATTATCTATTATTTTTCTTTTCTTTGCCGAATTTGAGCCTAATTCTTCGAAAATCATATTGTTTTTATTCATTTCTTCTGCAATAGCAGCTATATGCGAATTAAACGGAACTAAAATTCCTATAGTTTTATCTGGAAACTTTTTATTTATTCCTTTTGCATACTTAACTGTTCGCTCAACTTCCTCTTGCCATGTTAAATACGTTTTTGTATTTATATAATATGAGTCTGTGACAGGATTTTCTTTATATCCTTTTCCTTTTTCAACTGGCTCTATTTTCATATAATCAAGTGCATCTCTACTTTCTTTTTGACTAAAGTTTTTATTTACAAACTCTACAAGATGATTCGCTATATCAATTATATCTTCACTACTTCTGTTTGCCATGTTCATTCGATAGCAATAATCAGACTCCTCAATAAATTTTCTGAAAAGCTTTGGATCAGAAGATGAAAATGTTCCTGTTATGCTTTGATTTATATCTCCAACTCTAACAAGATTATTGTTATTTTCTGATAATATTTTTATTATTTTACCTTGAATTTTATTAGAATCTTGACACTCATCTTCAAATATATATCTATATTTATCTTGAAATTTCTTTCGAAGTTTCGTATCTTTTTCCAATACTTCTACCGCTAAAATCAAAATATCATCATAGTCTAAAAGACCGTTTATTTTTAATTTTTTTTCATATTCTAAATAGATTGGATATACTATTTTCAAAAATTCCAAACCATTTCGCTTCATTTTTTCTGCATTTATCTCATGCAAATATGATTTTGATTTTTCTTCATTTATTGAGTTAACTTCGTTCAAATCTGATTTTGATTTTTCTTCATTTATGACTTCAAAGTAATATTCCAATTTTTCTGGAGTTATTGTATTGAATTTTAACTGGCTGATTGCATTTCCTACAATTCCAAAAAAATCTTTTTGAAACTGCTCTAAACTTTTTCTTTGACTATTTGCGTTTTTTTGTTCTATCAAGAAATCATTAAAAATATTTTCTCCATTATTTAAGATAAATTTTTCTATACAACTGTTTAAAATTATATTCTTCTGAAGATCGTCTGCTATATTAAAATCATCAGACAACATAACACTTTCAGGATTTTCTTTGATTATTTTTATAGCTAGAGAATGTATTGTCATCACTTCATATGAATTTTTAATGCTTGAATATGAATTATCAAGAATTTTGTTCATAATTTCAGAATTTGAGTGTGTTTCTTCTAGTATTTTTTTTATTCTTCCTTTGAAATTGTTAGCAGCACTATTCATGTAAGTGAGAATCAAAATTTTTTTACCATCAATCATATTCTCTAAAATAAGTTTTGCAACGAGATTCGTAACTATAAATGTTTTTCCTGCTCCTGGCACAGCTGGAATTGCCATTGTCCCTGATTCGTACTGCATAATAGGAAACTGATCTTTTCTATATATTATTTTCATTTGATTTCTCACCTCTTTTTACTTTTATTTATGTTCAAACACTCAAAAAACTTTATTTTTTATATTCACTTATCACCACTTGAAATAAAATCTAATGATGAAAGTCTTACTATTTTTATTTATTATTTTTGATTTTTGTCATATATTCTTTGAAATACTGTGCTCATCACACTACTTTGAACGAATCCATTGATTGAATACTCACTTTGAAAAGAGTATATACTCTCTGCTCCATCTAAAATCTCATATGTCAAATCCAAAATATCGCTTATTATATAATCATTTTCCATTTCTTTGGTAAAAGGTTTCTCATCGAAATTTTCCACGAATGCAACCTTATTTGTGAGTTCTTTCTCAATTTTATCAGTCCAATTATTCGAAGATAAGTCTACTAAAATTCTTATTGGTCTTGATATTTTATGGTTCACAAATGCACTAGGAGTACAAATCAAAATATTATCACTATCTATCAATTCATCAACATTAAATTTTGAAATATCGTTAGATAGAACAGATTTATATACTTCTATGAAAATTTCTTCTTTAGTCTTGTGTTTATCCCATTCTAAACTATGAATCTGATCAGTATAATCCATGCTTTCAAATATTATTTGTTTGCAAAATTTAACATTTTCTTTTCCAAATTCAAGGTTCAACATATATTCTATATAAAATTTAGTCATAAATTCATATATGGTTGTAGATGAATTTCTAAATTTCTTTATATAATTAAATATCTCTCTTAATCTTTCTATTTGGATATGTTCAATTCTTTCTTTTGAATCATCTGCTTTTTTATATTCTATTTCTTGCTTTGATATATTTGCTTGTCTATATTCTATTTCTTGCCTTGACATATCTGCTTGTCTATATTCTATTTCTTGCTTTGACATATCTGCTTGTCTATATTCAACTGAATTTTTTAAATTTCCTACTTTACTATATTCATTAGAGTTTTTATTTTTTTTTAATGTTTCTTTAAATATTTTTTTTGCTCTAATATGGTTTACTTCTAAAAGTACTTGTACAAAGTTGATGTATTCTTCTTCATTTATAAATGAAGTTTTTTTGCAAAAAATACAACATGCTGTGAATAAGACATTTGCATAAGGATATTTTATTATTTTCTCATTGTTGTATAACATACTTATTTTTTTAAGATTTTCTCTCAATCTGTTATAAAAAATATCAATGTTAGAAGGACAAATTATCACAATATCTTTTGTCGTTATCTTCTTAGATACTCTATCTTTATTATTAACAAATTCACTATCATCAAATGTTTTATTTTCGTCAATAATATTTTGCTTGTTTTCAAATTGATCTCCACTTACAATATTAAAATTATTAACAAGTTCATTTTGATTAGTAATAACTTTGTTTGCA
>JAISUA010000151.1 GCA_031272305.1 Clostridioides sp. | reverse complement strand
ATATTATATAGTATTTTGCCCTTTCTGTCACTTATAAATTCTGATTTATCGAAAATTAGCCAACAATGTTTATTGAAAAAACAAATATTTGTGATGCGAATGTTCGGTTAAAATATGAAAATTCGAAGTTTGAATGTTTATTGTTTAAAACTCAAAAATTCGAAGCAAAATTTCATGGTCCATTCATTTTACTTCGAATTTTTGTTTATATGATTAGATTTATAAATAAATTAAAACTTATAGTAGTTGTTTTTTTATTCCTTTTTGCAATATATTTTCATAGTTTACATATTCATATATTGTATCATCAAATGCTTCTGAAAATTTCACAAATTCTTCGATTCTCAAATCTTCGATTGCTTTATTGTTATCTTCGCAATATATTACTATATTCCCAACTATGCTATGTGCATCTCTAAAAGCAACTCCTTTTTTTACAAGATAATCTGCAACTTCTGTTGCATTAAGAAATCCACCTTTGACTGCTTTTTTCATATTATCTGTATTTATTTTTAAAGTTGCTATCATTCTATCCATTATTTGAATGCACATTTCAAGAGTATATACGCTATCGAAGAAACCTTCTTTATCTTCTTGCATATCTTTGTTGTATGCAAGTGGCAACCCCTTCATAACAGTAAGCAATCCCATTAAATTTCCGTATACTCTACCTGTTTTTCCTCTTATAAGTTCTGCTCCATCAGGATTCTTCTTTTGAGGCATGATGCTACTTCCTGTTGAATAAAGGTCATCAATTTCTACAAATTTAAATTCTTGCGAGCTCCAAAGTATAAGTTCTTCGCTAAGTCTGCTGAGATGAGTCATTATTATTGAAAAATCAGCCATCAATTCAAGAAGGTAATCTCTATCGCTAACACCATCCATAAAGTTGTTTACTGGTTTCTTAAATCCTAGTATCTCACTAGTAATATTTCTATCTATATCATGTGTAGTCCCTGCTAATGCTCCACAACCTAGAGGTGACTCGTCCAATATTTCAAGTGCATTGACAAGACGTTTCTCATCTCTTGAGAACATATTGTAATAAGCAAGTAAATGATGCTTAAATGTCACTACTTGTGCTCTTTGAAGATGAGTGTAACCTGGCATAATTACAGAATTTTTTTCGGCAACATCTTTCAATGTATTTTTGAAATTAGAAATAAGTTCTACAAGTCCTGTTGCTTTTTGCTTTGCGTAAAGTCGCATATCTAAAGCAACTTGATCATTTCTACTTCTTCCTGTATGAAGTTTCTTGCCTACATCTCCAATTCTTTGAATTAAATTTATTTCTACAAAACTATGAATATCTTCATAATCTCCTTCAAGTAAAAGCTCTCCAGATTCTATATCGCTCAGAATACTATTTAATCCATCTGTAATTTGAGTTGCTTCTTCACTTGTTAAAAGTCCACATTTTTCTTGCATAACAACGTGTGCCAAACTTCCTTCGATATCATTCTTGTACAAGATGCTATCAAATGAAAATGATTTGTTGAATTCTTCCATTAAATCATTTTCTTGTTTTCTAAATCGTCCTCCCCAAAGTTTCAAACAAAATTCCTCCTTTAAATATTATTAGAATAAAATTTTCATCCTTATATTTTAATTCAACTGTTTTATATTTTTTATAAATGATATTATAACACATAATATGTAATTCTTTGTTAAAACTTTAAAAATTACTAATATAAATATTTTTCTTCTCTGAACCTCTCACGACTTAAGTCGCAGGGTTCTATTTACTTACTAAAATTTAAGCAATTCATCTCTGCACTAAAGTACCTAGTATTCTTGCTTTTTTATACAATTTTTTACCTTATGTATAAAATTTAGTTAATTAACATAACACATAAAAAGCTGATGAAATTATTTTCAAATTCGTTTGGTACTTCACACTAAGTATAACAGTATCTCACACTAAGTATAAATATAATACCAAAATCGAATCTTCTAAATAACATTCATCAGCTTTTTCATTTTATGACTATATCAAAAATCTATAAATAATTATAGAGCAACGATTAGTTCTATTTCAACTTTTACATCTTTAGGAAGTCTTGCAACTTCAACACAAGCTCTAGCTGGTTTGTGATCTCCAAAGAAATCAGCATATATAGCGTTTATATCGTTAAATTCATTCATATCTTTGATGAATACAGTTGATTTAACTACATTTGAAAAATCGGCTCCTGCTTCTTTTAATATAGCTTGTAAATTTTTTAAAGATTGAGTAGTTTGTTCTTTTATTCCACCTTCTACTACTAAACCTGTTTCTGGAACGATTGGAACTTGTCCAGATATAAATAAAAGATTTCCTGCTTTTATAGCTTGAGAATATGGTCCTATTGCTGCAGGTGCATTGTTAGTATTAATTACTTCTAAATTCATTTTAAAACCTCCATTATTTTTGTAAAATTAATTTATTATACTGATTTGAATAATATATATTAAAATTGAATAAATGCTTTTCTAAAAATACAAACTGTTTGTATAAGTTGTATTATATCTTTAAATTTAAAACATATTTTTTTCAATCAATATTTTTAATATCTATAAATAAAACTATTATTTATATTCGATTACTTGGAATCCTTCTTCTGTCATAGCAGTTTTTAATATTTCAATGTGATCAAATCCTGTAGTTTCAAGTGTAAATTCAACACTTTGTTTATTTATTGCTTCTCCAGTAGAAACTTTACCTTGATTTACAGTTAATATATTACCACCTTTTTCACTTATTAAACTAGCAAGTTTTGAGAAATTTCCTGGTTTGTCTTCAAGAAGAACTTTGAAAGAAAATCTTCTTCCTTGTCTAGCTAAAGCTACGCCCATTACTCTGTAAAGAACGTTGATGTCAATATTTCCACCTGAAATTACACAAACAACTTTTTTGTCTTTTTCAGGAACAAATTTTCCACTTAATATTGCTGCTACTGGTACAGCTCCTGAACCTTCAGCAACAACTTTTTGATCTTCAAGCATATACAATATTGCATCTGCTATTTCCTCTTCTGTAACTGTTATTACTTCATCTACTAATTTGCTTACTATATCAAATGTAATATTTCCAGGAGTTTTTACTTGTATACCATCAGCTATTGTAACATCGTTAAATGCTGGTGTTACTTTACCATTTTTTAAAGATTCTTGCATAGAAGGAACGTTTGCAGTTTGCACTCCTATTATTTTTGTGTTAGGGTTTATGCTTTTGATAGCTGTAGAAATACCAGAAATAAGTCCACCGCCACCGATTGGACATAATACTACATCTACATCTCCATTTAATTGATCAAGTATTTCAAGACCGATTGTTCCTTGTCCTGCAATAACATACTTGTCGTCATAAGGATGTAAGAAAGTAGCTCCTGTTTCTTTTTGAACTTGTACTGCTTTTGCATAAGCATCATCATATATTACACCTTCTAATATAACTTCTGCTCCAAGTTTTTTAGTTGCTGTTACTTTTGCAAGTGGTGCAGTAGCAGGCATACAAATAGTTGATTTGATTCCTGACATAGTAGCTCCATAAGCAACACCTTGTGCATGGTTTCCTGCACTTGATGCAATAACTCCGCAAGCCTTTTCTTCTTCAGTTAAATTAGCTATTTTATTACAAGCTCCTCTTAATTTGAATGAACCTGTTCTTTGTAAATTTTCGCATTTGTAATATACAGTTGCTCCTGTTTTTTCGCTAAGTTTAGCACTTTCTAATAAATCTGTTCTCTTTACGATGTTTTTTATTGTTTCTTGAGCCTTTTTTACATCTTCTAATGAAACAGTATTCTTAGTGTTATCCATTTTTTATTTCCTCCTTGATATGCATTTGATAATTGTGTTTTTTTACAAGTAATTTTAATATTTTAACTTACAAATATATTTTATACCTCAATCTAATAAAAATCAAGTTTAATTAGTATTGTTTAGTATATTATACTAAAAAACAATTTTTTATTTAGTTTTTCTTAAAATATGCTATAATAAAAAATGGTGAAAATTAATTTTGGTTATAGGACCATTCAAATATTTTTTAATAAATATTTGCTAAACCTAAATACATAGATATGGTGAAAAATTATATGAAATCAATCAATAATATAGAAAAAAAAGCAAAGAAAAAAGTAGCAATTGTATTTACTGGTGGAACAATTTCCATGACTGTAGATGAAGAAATCGGAGCAAATATTCCTTCTCTATCTGGAGAAGAAATACTTTCTATGGTTACAAATATCAACAAAGTAGCTGATATCGAAGTTTATAATTTTGCAGAAATTCCTGGACCTCATATGAATGTCGAACTACTTATGAAACTAAAAAATTATGTACTTGATCTTCTTGAAAAAGATGATATTTGTGGTGTTGTTGTAACACATGGTACAGATAGTCTTGAAGAAACTGCTTATTTCTTAGATCTTCAAATAGACCACGAAAAACCTGTCGTTGTAACAGGAGCAATGAGAAGTAGTTCTGAACTTGGATATGATGGTTCAAGCAATTTATCAGCTTCTGTTTGTACAGTTATTTCTGAACAAGCAAAAGGACAAGGTGTTTTTGTTGTATTAAACAACGAAGTAATTCCAGCTGCAGAAGCAACAAAAACAAATACTATGGCACTTAATACGTTCCAATCTATATTGAGTGGACCACTTGGAATAATCGATAGCAATGAACTTCTTTTGTATAGAGATTTAAAAGGACATCAAAGAACCGTTATTAATTCAGATAAAATGGAAGAAAAAGTAGCATTATTCAAAGCGTGTCTTTCTGAAGGTGATATATTTATAAAATACGCTGTAGATCAAGGATACAAAGGAATTGTAATAGAATGTATGGGTAGAGGTAATATTCCTCCAACTATGTTCTCTGGAGTTGAATACGCAAGAGAAAAAAATATTCCTGTTGTAATAGTTTCAAGATGTCACTCTGGAAGAGTTCTAGACAGTTATGGATATTTTGGATCAGGTAGAGATTTAAGAAACTTAGGCTGTATATTCGGTGGAGATTTGAACGGTCAAAAAGCTAGAATAAAACTTATGCTAGCTATAGGCAAGACTTCTGATCAAGAACAAATAAAATCTTACTTCGAAAATGGTGTTTACTAAAAAGCTTCGAAAATGATGTTTACTAGAAAAGCAAAGAAAAATTATAGTATCAAAATTTTGTATAAGATCTAAATAATATTTAATTTTTAATAAGCAAAAAGAAGATGTTACATTTCATTAAATGATTAACTAGTTTGGATAATTTGTATGTTCAAACTAGCTAAATCTAAAATTTGTAAAATGTTATCATCTTCTTTTTTATTTTCTTTTAAATTTAGATTCTTAGGTACATTTTATTGAAAATACTTTTTATAAAAAAATCACTATAATACTATTTTCGTAATAATATTTTTATAATTTTTATAATAATATTTTTATAATTTATTTTATTGAGAAGTTAGTTATGTTGTTAAATATTCCTACTCCATGATGACCTAGTATCTTGTTCTCTGTTATTCCTTGTATATCATCTTTTCCAACATATATAGCATCTATATACACCAAAAAAGTATAAGGCATATCTTTCGTCATCTCTTCTTGAAACTCATCGTACAATTTTAATTTTTCTTCTTTGCTTGTAGACTCTCTAGCTTTTTTTAACAATTCATCTACTTTTTTATTGGAATATCCACTGAAATTTGATCCTTGTCCTGTTGAAAATACTTTATAAGTATGATCATCTGGATCAAATGGACTTCCCCATCCAATTATTGTTGCATCTTGATTTTTCCAATCTATTTCTGAAACTATTTTTGCATTTGCATCTACACCAATATCACGAAGTTGTTGAGATGCTATTTTGGCTATATTCACTCTCACTGTGTCATTTTCATTTGCAGTAATTTCAAAAGATAATTTTTTATTATTTTTTTCATATATACCATCTTTTCCTAATTTCCAACCAAGTTTTTTTATTTCTTCTTTAGCTTTGTTCTGATCATATTCGAATTTGTTTATATTTTCATTGTTAAATTCTCCTTTTTGCAAAGGCGAATAAGCTATTTCTCCATAACCTTTAAGTACAGATTTCAAAA
>JAISUA010000033.1 GCA_031272305.1 Clostridioides sp. | reverse complement strand
CACTTATTGTTTTATTCAAAATTCCTTCTGCTATTAATTTAGCTATTTTCTCGTAATGATAAGTTCCTTGTATCGTGTTATCTGTAGCGTTGTCGCAGAAAAATGTTTCGCAAATCAAGGCTATACAATCTGTAGAATTCAAAATATATAAATTCGGTCTATCCTTTACTCCTCTATTTGTAAAAATACTTCCCAACTTATCCACTATTCTTTGTGCATAAGTCTTACCTGTTGTAGAATAGTAAAGAGTTTCACTTCCTTTAGCTGAACCATCATAAGAATTCAAATGCAATTCGACTAGCAAATCAAATTTTTGACCATTTATTCTACTAAGTTTGTATGATTTCTCCTCACTTGCAGATGTAAAAACTTTTTCTGGACACTGAAGTAATGTTACGTCATTTCCCTGATCTTTCAATATACTCACAAGCACTGGAGCTAACCCTTTATTATAAACATATTCGTTGACATAGCCATTTGCACTTGTATAAGTTCCATCTTTCAATTGACTATGACCAACTGAAATACAAATTTTCATTAACTATCACCCCCATATATTATATTCAATAATAATAAAATGGTTCATATTTTTTATTTGCATTTAAAATAAAAATACTATTTTTGTAAAAAAATAAATTATAGTGTAAATATTTTTAGGTAGTGATAGTGTAAATATTTTTAGGTAGTGTAAATTAAGAACACCAAAAACGACCCTTTATCGCAATATAACATTAAAAACATTAAAAAAACTAAACAAAATAAGCCAACATAGCTGTTACAATGTGGTTGAATTTTAATCGATGTTACAGATAAAGTACTGTTCTTTTGTTATTCCTACATAGTTCACATCTATACCTACAACTTGTTTTTTATTCCCAATAACTTTTTGTTTTGAAGCATCTTCTTTATTTTGTATATTATTTTCTTTATTTTGATTATTAGATGTAGAATTTGTTTTATTTTCTATGATTTTTTCATCTTCACCTTTAGCTTTAACATATGAATAAATAGTTCCCCACTTATTCATGCCCAATTTACTGAGAGCTTTTCCTGATTTGATATTTCTAACATCATAATAAGCGTGTACTTGATTCACGTTTAATTCTTCAAAAAGTAATTTCAGTATTCTATTGCCAGATTCAGGAGCATATCCATTGCCCCAAAATTTTTTATTTATAATCCAACCTATTTCAGCAGAATTTTCATCTAACTCATTTAATCCTATTGTTCCTATCATTTTTCCTGTATCTTTGATTTCTATAGCATAATTACGTAAATAATTTGTAAAAAATACATTTGCTAAAACTTCATAAGTTTCATTTAAGTCTTTGTGCTTTTTGAAAGATACATATTTTACAGTTTCCTCATCACCTGAATATTCATACATATCGTTTGCATCTTCCATTTTTATTTTTCTGAGAATAAGTCGTTTTGTTTCAAGTACTTGATTTTCTAGCAAAATTCTGTTAATTGATTTATTTTCCATTATAATTTTCCTCCTTTGATATACTATTTATAATTTTAAACATTATATCATAACTTAATGAAAAATATATAAAAATAAAAAAAATTTTCAAAATACTGATAAGCCTTATTATGAGAAGTGCATATGATAGAAAACGAATGTTTTCGCACTTCGAACCAAGTAGGAAACTTCGATAACGAAAATCATAGATTTTCTATCTCAGTTTTTTCAAGACTTATTACCTTGATTTTATTTCAACTTCCTATAAGTCTTATTCATTCAATATTGCTTCTACTAAAAGTTTTTTACCTTTGATTAGTTTTGTTTTTATTTTTATATCTTTGTTTTTTATCATATTTTCAAGCTGTCTTTAATTAATATCTAAATCATACAAAGAAATATATGCAGTAAAGTTGTCTATTATAAACTTTCCAACCATTATTAAGAAATCTACTCTTAATTTTTTTCTAAAAGGATTATTTGTTATAGTTGACTGCTCTAGCAAGATTTTTTTTATTTGAATTTTTTTACGCTCTTTTTTATCTTCTATTATTTTATTTTTATCTTGTGTTTTTTTCTTACCTTGTATTTTTTTCTTCTCTTGTGTTTTTTTCTTCTCTTGTGTTTTATTTTTATCTTGTGTTTTTTTCTTCTCTGATTCAATAATATTTATAAAATCATACGTTTTGCTGAATATTTTTTTTAAATAAATATCCGTTGTATTCGAATAAGCAACCTCTGTTTCTAGATACATCTTATCTTCTTTCTTTATATTGTAAGTAAGTGTAGAGAAATTTTCGAATGATATTTTTTTTGTATCTGAAATCACTCTTGCCTTAAATTCTATCAACATCCTTGTATTTGGAGCAATATCTCCAAGATTTATTCCATATTTCAAATTTATAGAACTTATAACTTGACCATTTATCTTAAAAGTATCCTCTACAAGAACTAAATCTTTACTTGAATTTTCACATAAAAGTGCATTTAGAATCAAACTTTTAGATTCGTTTTCAATGAAAATTGCAACTTCTATAATATCGTTAAGACTTACTTTTCTTTTATCTATCTTTTTCTTTATAATAATTTTTTCAGACATAATATCCCCCTTTGAAATATTTATTTTTGAGTCTGAACCTCCATGACCGAAGTCGATGGCTTCTATTTAAATAAAAAATAGCATAGTA
>JAISUA010000029.1 GCA_031272305.1 Clostridioides sp. | reverse complement strand
ATGCGGAAAATCGCTTGTACAAGTCAAAGTATTCTGTACATCTTGTGGAGCTCAATTGCAAGATGGAATACGTTTTTGTGGAGAATGTGGTGCTCCGATAAATAAAGAATAGATGCTCCGATAAAAAATATATTTTTGTGATATAACATCAAGTGAATGTTATATTCCTAGAAATGAGGAATGAACATGGCAAATTACAAAAGTAATTGTATTCATTGCAATGAACTTATTGATAGAGAGTCAAGATTTTGTCCTAAGTGTGGAAGTAGATCACCTTTTGGATATAATTGTCCAACTTGTCTGAAAAAAATAGAAAAAAAAGATTTTATTTGTTCAAGTTGTGGACGTGAACTCAATATAATATGTCCTGTTTGCAATCAAAAAACGTTTGTAGATGAAAAATGCGAAAAATGTGGTGCTAGTTTGATGATAAAATGTCAAAACCCTCGTTGTGGTGAAATGCAGTTTTTTGAAAATAAAAAATGCACAGCTTGTGGCAAAAAAATAAAAATAAAGAAAAAAATAATAAATATCTAGTTTATAAACAGTTTGTGTAAACTTTTTCATAGATACTTTAAAAATATCACTGATGTTAGTAAAAAAGAAGTTTAGTAAAAATGATGTTTAGTTAAAAATTGTGTTTAGTTTAAATGATATTTAGTTAAAATTGTGTTTAGTTAAAATAAAGTTTAGTTAAAATGATATTTCGTACAAAAATCATAATATTGTCAAAAAGAATTTAAAAATACATCAATAATAGGAGAAAAATATGTTACAAGCTTTTACAAGAAATTATCAAGATAATTCAACTGAAGCAGGATTTCAGTTTACTTTTTACTGTGATACTTGCAATGATGGATTCAAAAGCAGTTTTATAGAATCTGAAACTTATAAAAAAAGAAAAGGTGCAAGATTATTGGGTCAAGGCATAAGTCTTGTAGGAGGACTTGTAGGTGGGAAAATAGGTAATATTGCCTACAGAGCAGAAAGAGGAAGTGATATACTTTCAGAAAGATTTGAAGGAAGATCTCCAGAATGGCAAAAAGAGCATGAAAATGCTTTTGCAAGAGCTCAAAACGAAGCGAAAAATCATTTCCATAGATGCCCTAATTGCAATAGATATATGTGTGAACATTGTTGGAATGAAGATGAGGGCTTATGTGTTGACTGTGCTCCAAGACAAGAAGTTTACGTTGCACAAGCTAGAGCACAAGCGATGAAACGAAATATTGACAAAGCAGGAGAAGTAGCTACTGTTTGGAATGGTGAAATAGAAAGTAAAACTACAATTTGTCCTATCTGTGGAAAACCTGCTGGAAATGGTAAGTTCTGTAATAATTGTGGTGCATCGCTTGAATTAAAAGAATGTCCAAATTGTAAAACTAAAAATGCACAAAATGTTAAATTCTGCAATAACTGTGGATATAATTTATCACAACCTCAAAAAGTAGAAGGATTGTGTAGTAGCTGTGGTTTTCAAAATCCTGAAGGAACAAAATTTTGTGGTGAATGTGGAAGCAAACTTTAAAAAATTTGTGTAATTAACTAATTTGTAGTATAATGGTGTTAACTAAATATTGGGGAGCAGTCGCTGAGAGGAGAATAATCTCGACCCATTGAACCTGTTGGATAATGCCATCGTAGGGACAATTTTTGATCGGAAAAAGGAATCCTCTTGTTTTAGAGGATTCTTTTTTTAATTATTTTCAATGTATTTAGAGATTATTTTTTAGAATTTTAAATATCAATAAAAATATTTAAATAAAAAGTAATAAAATAAATAGTCAAAATAAATCTAAATCTATTACGATTGAATTTTCCAAATTAGTTTAAAAAATTTAAGGAGTGAATTTATATGATAATAGCAGATATTGCTGTAATGCCATTAAGACCTTTTGAAGGCGAAGAACAAATGTACAAGGTAGTTGACGAATGCATCGAGGTGATCAAACAAAGTGGATTGAAATATGAAATAGGTGCTATGAGTACAACTGTAGAAGGAGATTGTGATGAAGTTTTTGATTTAGTAAAAAAAGTTCACAAAGTTCCATTTAGCCTTAACTGTGAAAGAGTAATAACAGTTGTTAGATTTGACGAAAAAGACGGAGGTCTTACTATAGATGACAAACTTAGAAACCATAGAAAAGTTGAAAAATAGTATATATCCTATAGTTACTTTTCTAACTGTGATTGTTGTTTGGCAAGTAACGGTGGTACAATTTAATGTACCATCGTACATTTTACCAAAACCAACAGATATAGTGAGAGTATTTTTTTCTGATTACAATAATCTCTGCATTCATTCTATGGTGACGATTTACGAATCAATCATAGGTTTTTTGATGTCTATATCATTTGCATTTGTGATAGGGATTGCGATGGATTTTATACCTATACTAAGAAAATGTTTTTATCCTATCACGCTTGTTACACAGATGATACCTACGATAATAATAGCACCACTTTTTATGATTTGGTTTGGATTTGGAATTTTACCTAAAGTACTTATGGTTAGTCTTACGTGTTTTTTTCCGATACTAATAAGTTTTGTAGATGGTATGGAAACTATAGATATCGATTATCTGAATTTATTCAAAACAATGAAAGCAAGCAGATTTAAAACTTTTATACATTTAAAATTTCCAATGTCACTTGATAAATTATTCTCAGGTCTGAAGATTTCTGCAACATATGCTGTTATGGCTGCGACAGTTGCTGAATGGCTCGGAGGAACAAAGGGATTAGGAGTATACATGGTTAGAGCAAAAAGTGCTTATGCTTTGGACAAAGTATTTGCTTCTACTATATTGGTTATTATATTTAGTCTTATTTCAGTGGAAATAATAATGTTGATAAATAAATTAGTATTTAAATATAGAACTAAAAAAATGTAAAAAATTAAAAGTAAAAAACTAAATGGAGGAAAGCTATGAAATTTAAAAAATTAGTAACTATGCTTATGGTATCGTCATTTGTAATACCAAGTTTAGTAGGTTGTTCTAACAACCAACAGAAAGAAGAAAGCAAAGGGGACGCTTCTAAAGATTTGAAAAAAGTAACAGCTGTAATAGACTGGACACCTAATACAAATCATTCAGGAATGTATGTTGCACTTAAAAAAGGATTTTATAAAGATGAAGGACTAGATGTAACTATACAACAGCCACCTGAATCAGGTGCAGAAACATTGGTAGCTACAGGAAAAGCAGATTTTGCTGTATCTTATCAAGAACAAGTAACATATGCACTTACAGGTGAAGAACCACTTCCAATAAAAGCTGTTGCAACAATAATTCAACATAATACTTCTGGATTTGCATCTCCAAAAGAAAAAAACATAACTTCTCCTAAAGATTTCGAAGGAAAAAGTTATGGAGGTTGGGGTTCTCCTTCAGAAGAAGCTGTGCTAAAAGCTGCCATGAAAAAAAATAATGCTGACTTCTCAAAACTTTCAATAGTAAATACAGGAAATGACGATTTCTTCGCTGCTATGAAGACTGTTGATTTTTCTTGGATATTTGAAGGATGGGACGTTGTAAAAGCAAAACTTGACAATATAGATGTAAACTTTATTCCAGTAAAAGATATTGATGAAAGATTGGATTATTATACTCCACTTCTAGTGACAAATAATAATTTAATAAAAAATGATCCTGAATTAATCAAAAAATTCCTTAAAGCGACTTCAAAAGGATATGAATACTGTGTAGAACATCCAGAGGAAGCAGCAGAAATATTAGTAAGTTATGCTCCAGAAACAGATAAAGAACTTGCTATTGAAAGTCAAAAATATTTAGCTGATAAATATATTGATGATGCAACAAGATGGGGAGAAATGAAAGATAGTGTTTGGGATAATTATACTGCTTTTATGAAAGAATACAAATTAATCGATAAGGATATGAAAGCAAGCGATGCGTACACAAATGAATTCTTACCTGAAAAATAATATTGAAAACGACGATAATAATAAAAAAAGAATAGAAGTTAAAGATAAATATTCTACCTGCAAAAGAAGTATAAATTGCAAAAGAAGTGACTCTGATTGCAAAAAAAATAAAACAAAAGCAAGTAAAAACATAGAAAGAGATTCAATAAATAAAGATTTACTGGATAAATTGAAAATTTCTATAGAAAATGTTTCGAAAAATTATGAAGGAGAAACGATTCTAAAAAATATCAATATGAAAGTTTATTCTGGTGAGTTTGTGTCAATTGTAGGACCTAGTGGTTGTGGTAAAAGTACGATTTTTAATATGATAACAAATCTTGCAAGTATTGATTTTGGAAACATAAATATATTTGGAGAATACAGTTATATGTATCAAAAAGATTTGCTTCTACCTTACAAAAAAATCGTTGATAATGTGAGTCTTCCGCTTGTTTTGAAAGGTGTAAATAAAAAAGAAGCAAGAAAAAAAGTAGCTCCGTTTTTTAAAACATTTGGTTTGAGTGGATACGAAAAAAAATATCCGAATGAACTTTCTGGTGGAATGAGACAGAGAGCAAATTTTATGAGAACTTACATCAATTCAGATGATATTATGCTTCTTGACGAACCATTTGGATCTTTAGATTCTATCACTAGAAATTCAATGCAAAATTGGTTGCTTGATATGAGAGAAAAAGTAAATTCAAGCATACTTATGATTACTCATGATATAGATGAAGCTATCAAACTTTCTGATAGAATATATGTACTCTCAGGATTTCCTGCTACTGTACAAAAAGAAATAGTATTTTATGCAAACGAAAAAAATAGACTAGATATTCAAAAAAATATTTGTAATGAAGATAATTTTGAAGTAGGTAAAAAAATAAAGTATAGTGAAAGAGATAATAGTTATATAGATAGTTCAATAGTTCATTGCAAAAAAGGAAATCAAGAAGATATATTGAAAGTAAAAGATGATATATTGAATTTGTTGAAAGTATATAAGAAAATAAAATAAATTTTAATTTACTTATAAATATTGATTAAATTTATTTGAAAACAAATATATTTAACATAAAAAAACATACAGTTTACTAAAATTTTGTAGTAAATTGTATGTTTTTTTTAGATAAGTATATCCATTAATTAGAAAATCTGTTATTCTTAATTTATAAATAAAAAATAAATT
>JAISUA010000028.1 GCA_031272305.1 Clostridioides sp. | reverse complement strand
ATATTGGTGCTAAATAGGTAAATGCAACTAAGTATGATTGAAGTGCTGAACCTGTAGAAACATCCATTCCTAAACCACCTTCAAGAGCAGTCTTAGTTATGAACATATAGATTAAAAGCTTTGCTGTGTAATACGCTGCTCTCTCAAAAGAGAATGTAGTACAACAAAACCAAAATCCAACAGGATATTTTTGTTTTTGTGTTGCTGTGTTGCTCATCTTTAAATCATTTCCTCTCCATTATATAATCTCAGAGAGCTAATACTTCAATATGCCTTCATATGTATAATTGTACTCTTATGATAATTCAAAATAAAAACTGTAAGTAAATCATCGTTTAGTATATATGATAAGTTCAAATAATTACACACAGTAAAAAAATAATAATTACATACATAAAAAATTACAACGTCATTATTACCTCATACTCGTTATTAGCCCCTCTCTAATTTTAATAATAACACATATTTTATTAATATACAATATTCTATTTTAAATTTAATTTTTATTCCTTTGTAGGTATTTAGGACTAATTTTTTATGTTTTTTGTCAATAATCACACTTCTATCTTAAAGTACATATTTGTATTTTTTTTAATAAATATAAATATATTTTAATCTAATTCTTCATATTTTATCTAATTCGTTCTGATTATACCAAAAATTATTTTTTATCATAATACTTAATATTTTTTTATATTTTATAAAAATTAAATTATCAAATATAGTTTTTTTCTATGTTTTGTTCTTCTATGTTTTGTTCTTCTATGTTTTGTTCTTCTATGTTTTATTTTTCTATGTTTTATCTTAAACCAAGAAAAAGCTTTTTTGATAAAATAAAAAATTATGTCAAAAACTATGTTCTTTTTCTATGTTTTATGTTAAACTAACAAAAAGCTTTTTTGATAAAATAAAAATTATATCAAAACTATGTTCTTTTCTTATACTTTATCTTAAAATAAGAAAAAGCTTTTTTGATAAAATAACCACTGGAGGTGTTTGATATGGGAACAAATTTATTAGGCAAATCTTTTCTAAAACTACTTGACTTCACACCTCAAGAGATAAGATATTTACTTGATTTATCAATTGAACTTAAAAAACAGAAGATGTCTGGAGTAGTAAATAAAAAATTTGTTGGAAAAAATATTGCTGTCATATTTGAGAAAGATTCAACAAGAACAAGATGTTCTTTTGAAGTTGCAGCTATGGATTTAGGAATGGGTGTTACTTATCTAGGTCCTAATGGTTCTCAAATGGGAAAAAAAGAATCTATAAAAGATACTGCAAGAGTCCTTGGTAGAATGTACGACGGAATTGAATACAGAGGTTTTTCGCAAAAAATAGTTGAAGAACTTGCAAAGTATGCAGGAGTTCCTGTTTGGAATGGTCTTACAGATGAATTTCATCCAACACAAATGATTGCTGACCTTCTAACTATAGAAGAAAACTTTGGAAAATTAGAAGGATTAAACTTCGTTTACTGTGGAGATGCTAGAAATAACCTTGGTAATTCTCTTATGGTTGCATGTGCAAAAATGGGAATCAATTTCACTGCAGCTGCACCTAAAGAATTATTTCCATCACAAGAGTTAGTAGATACTTGCATCGAAATAGCAAAAGAAAATAACTCTACTATTTCACTTGTAGAAAACATTATGAGCGCTACAAAGAATGCTGATGTTATCTATACTGATGTATGGGTGTCTATGGGCGAAAAATATGAAGTTTGGGAATCTAGAATCAAACAGCTTACTCCTTATAGAGTAACTAAAGAAATAATGGAAAATGCAAATGAAAATGCAATTTTTATGCATTGTCTTCCTTCTTTCCACGATATTGAAACATCTATTGGAAAAGAAATGTTCGAAAAATTTGGAATCACAGAAATGGAAGTAACAGATGAAGTTTTCGAATCAAAACAATCAGTTGTATTTGATGAAGCTGAAAATAGAATGCACACAATAAAAGCAATAATGGCTGCAACATTAGGAATATAAAATTTACTTATTTATAATTAAATATAAGAGCTTCTCTCAAATTCGGACATTGTTTTCTCACTTCATTAGAACTCTAGATCAAGTCAAATCTTGCGAGTATACTCTTATATTTACATAGATTTCAATAAAAGCTGTCACATTTTTACTTAATCCAAATGTGATAGCTTTTTGTATATATTTTCATTATAAGAAGTCTTATCCTTTTGTTTTAGGTTTTCTATAATGTGAGAAATGTACTACAAATGTTACAATTGAACTAAGTAGAAAGAATAAATAAAAATTCACAAGTCTTGTCATAAGCATAGACGGAACTAAAAATTCTTGTGAAAAAATTTTCTTATACATACTCATATATATAGTTTCCGATGCTCCAACAGAACCTGGAAGTGGTAGCGATGCTACTGAAAGTGTAAGTACTCCCTGCAAAGCTATCATGTCAAAAAGTGAATATTGATTTAATCCAAAAGCTCTATAAATAAAATATGTTATAGAAAAATAAAGATTAACTTGTATAAAAGTTATCAAAATTATTTTTAGAATAAGCTTTGGATTTTTTTTGATATATTCAGCTCCCATTTGATATTCTTTGATTTGTTTACTAACATATCTTACTGCTTCTCTAGGTTTTTTTATAATTTTAAATTTCGTAAGAACTCTTACTAAAAATATTATTACTCTTGTAACTATTTTTTTTGAAAATACCATAAATAGTATAGCACCTATTAATATTACATTGGCTACTATTCCATAAAGAATCAATACTTGAAGATTTCTTGAATCATTCGCAAATAGAGAAAATCTAACTAAATACAAAATTATCGAATAAATCAATACTGTAGTTTGGTATGATACTGATAAAAGTAAAAGTGTAAGAGAAGAATATGAAACGTGAATCTTATCTTTTGACATATAATACACCTGTGCAGGTTGTCCTCCTGATGCTGAAGGCGTTATAGCACTAAAATAAAATCCAATAAATGCATATCCCCATGCTTTTAAAAATGTAACTTCCTTTCCAAGACTTCTCATTATCGTTTTGTTTCCAACTGCCTCACACGCTAAATACAAAGCCATAATAATAATTGCACAAGAAACATAAAAATAATTAACTTGAGATAACACTTCTACAATTTTACTAGGTGATTCTATCTTCAATATGTAAAAAGCAGTCAAACATATAAGCAGAACAAAAAATATTATACTTCCAAAATAATTTTTTAACGAATTTGGTTTCTTATCTTCAAAATCCAAAACTTTATCCTCAGCACTTAAGTTTTGATTTTCAATATTTACTTTTTCACGTTTAATACTAAGTTGTTTGCTTTGAACCTTTAATTTTTCAGATTCACTATCAATATTTTTATGTTCAAAAACTAATTTTTTACACTTAATATTTGATTTTTTGTTTTTATCTTTAAAAACTGATTTTTTACATTTAATATTTGATTTTTTCTCTTCAACACTACCTGTACTTTTTTTATTGCACACTTGTGGTATGTTTGATATTTCGAGCGTTGGATTATTTAAATTTGATTTTTTATTTTCCATTTTATTCATACCACCTCTTCCCATAACTAACGCAATTATAACTTATCATATCAATATTATAAAATAAATTGTAGTAAACATTTATACAAATTTATTACAATTTTATTTTATAATATAATATGAGTTCAATTTATCTATCATTTTATTACTTTTAAATCTATTTTTTAGTTTAAAATCTGTAAATTTTTTCATCTATAATCTTATTGTTCTCTACAACCTTATTGTTCTCTACAACCTTATTTTTCTCTATAATCTTATTGTTCTCTACAACCTTATTTTTCTCTACAACCTTATTTTAAAGTGATTATAAATATATTGTCTATCTTTATAACAAAATTATTCAAGATATTTTATGGTTTATATACTCCATAAAATTCTTGCGTACAAAAAACTGTAAAATCATCTCTGTAAGAAATTCCAAATCCCATATTTGAGAATCCATTATGCAATAAATTCACACCACCAGATTTTTCATCGTCTTTCCATTCATTTATCATTTTGTATGATATTTGTCTGGCATCATCTTGAGTATAGTAATATTTATCAGGCACTTTAGCTTTGAAAATCGACTCTCCTTGAACTAAATCATAACCATTTGGTATATCTGACCAATCAAGATACTGCATAAATGTAGAATACGAATTTTTGCCATTGATAACGTGAGAAAGCGTATTGTTTTTTGCCATTAGCTTTGACCATTCACTTGCAAGTGATTCAAGTCTACTCAAAATTGTCAATTCTTTCTTAGAATTTTCTTTTCTATATTTATTTACCTGTGCATACAACTCGCTTTTAGTGATATTTAACAAATCTGAATCATTTATTTTGAAATAAATTCCTTGAGATTTCGGATTGTTTCCTGTCACTACATTTATTGCCTGTTGAACTGCTGCTTTTTCAGGACCTCCAAGTATCGTAAAATTTTTTACCTTCTTTAAGATACTCTTATCACTTCCATCACTTATTAATATAATTGGTTTTTGTTTTGATATAGGAGATACTGTAAGAGCATCTACAAGATTATATCCTTTTGTTAAAAATACATTGCTATAATCTCCGTAAAAATATTGTACTATTTTTTTATTAGTATCAAATCTATCTTTTCCTCCTAAACGAACTGCTCCCAATTTGTCAACAATAGAATTAGACACAACTTGCTCTCCACCAAATACATATTTATTTATTTGAGACATATCTACATCTAATTCTGTTAAATCAAGTTTTCCTCCATCAGTCAATATAATTGGTGCACCATCTCTCGCTGCTATTGAAGAAGCACTTATAGCATCAGCCTCTCCTCTGTATCCATTAGCTATCATAACTTTATTTATAGATTTTAATTCTATTATCTTCTTAGCAACTTCCATACTAGTGCTACATCTATCAGAGCCGCCTAGTCTTTCAGTTTCTATTCCCATCGCAATCAAACTTTCTTCTACTGAATTGCTTATAGCATCTTCAGTTCCTATTATGTACACCTTCTCTACAGAATTTAACCTTTTCATAGTTGACTGAGGTATACTATCCTGATTTACAAGTAAAATAGGAGCTTGTTCTGCTCCAGCAAGTCCACTAGCACTAAGTCCATCTGCAATAGATTTGTTTGAATTTACAATAATCGCCTTTGTATATATCTGTTTGTCTGCAATCAATCCAGCTGTTTCAAATCGGTCGCTACCTTCTATCTCGTCAATAGAAACCAAGGCTTGTACATTTTTTATCGCAAAAAATCCAAATAAAAAAGCAACCATCATAAATGTCAAAGCGAATCTTTTCATTACTTCTAAAGATTTTTTTTCCATTTCTTCACCTCTTTTTTATTTTTCACTATATGTTTTATAATTGTTATAATTTTTCTTATTGAATAGTAAAAAAGGGTACACAAATAGATACCTCTAATCTCTGTTTGTATACCCTTAAAATTATCTTTCACATTCTTGATTAGCAACTGTGCAAGAAGTTTTGCAAGCTGATTGACAAGATGTTTGACATTCTCCACATCCACCAGTTTTAGCACTTTCTTTCAAAGTAGCTCCTGATAATGTTGTAATATGTTGTTTTTTCATAATTTCCTCCTATTTGAGCAATATATTATTTTCAAATATTTTTATTGCCTTTAATTTATGAATTTCTTTATGAATTTCTTTATGAATTATCATATATAATTATTATAACACATCATACAAGAATCTGCATACATTAAGAATAATTATTCTATTATTTTGAATTAAACATTACTTGAAATTCACTCCAAGTATACCTCCTACTCCACCAGCACAAGTCATAAGGAAAATTCTATACAACATTGAAATATCAAATTTAAATTGATCTTGAAGTAAAAATACAGTAATAAAAATTAAAAGTATGTAGCTTATACCTACTAAAAGTCCGTTAATCAATCCTTTTTCTTTGATTTTTTTAGATGCGTAAAATCCTCCAACTGCAGCAGAAACTGTAGTTATAAACGATGCAATTATAGAAATCATATCAGCATTCATATCAGTAAAAGTAAGTAAAATGTTGTATAAAAAAAGTATCACTAGTGTTAATACATACGAAATACATATTGCTTTCATAATATAATTTGATTTTTTTATTGTTTTCTCCATAAAAATACCTCCTCTTGAAATAAATATATTCAAGACGAGGCTTTTTATTACTTATATTATTTGCAAATCAAATTTATTTTTGATTGAAATAAATTTTCTCTTACTATTCTTCATAATTTTTTATAGTTTTTCATCAATTTTAGTTTTGGTTAAAATAAAGTTTTATATTACTATTCTTCGTAATTTTTTTATAGTTTTTCATCAACTTTATTTTTGATTAAAATAAATCTTCTGTTACTATTCTTCATAATTTTTTTCTATAGCTGGGTCAACGATTTCTTGTTTTGGTTCTACTTTTTCAACAACCTCTTCTTTAACAACAACTTCATCTTTCTTAGCAACAACTTCTTCTTTCTTAGTTTCAGATTTCTTTTCATCTTTTGCTACAGTTCCTATAGCCCATTTTTCAACTGGAACTCTTGTTCTACTTGGTCCAATTTCAATAACTACTCCATCATCTTCAACTTTTACAATCTTGGCTTTTATTCCACCTATTGTTGTTACCTTATCTCCTACAGAAAGGTTATTTCTCATATCTTTAAGTTGTTGATCTCTTTTCTTTTGTGGTCTTATAAGGAAAAACCAAAGTATCCCAAAAAATATCACCCACACTATTAAAATACTTCCTATGTTTCCTGCTGGCATAAAAAAATCCTCCTAATCTAATATGTTTATACTTATATATAATCACAAAAATATATTTTATGATAATTATACCTTATTTTGTCGATATTGTAACCTATTTTATTTATACATTCTATTTTTTATTAATTAAAATAATATTTTATATCTCATAACCATAATTTGAGAAAAATTCTTTTCTAAAATCTAATAATCTATCTTCTTTTATAGCTTCTCTTACTTTTTCCATAAGTGAAAGTAAGAAATATAAGTTGTGAATAGTCAACAATCTAGCTCCTAATATCTCATTAGTCTTCACAAGATGTCTTAAATAAGCTCTTGAATAATTTCTACAAGTATAACAGTCACAATTTGGATCAAGTGGTGTAAAATCTTCTTGATATGTTGCATTTCTTACAACTACTTTTCCCATACTTGTCATAGCTGTTCCATTTCTTGCAATACGAGTTGGCAATACACAATCAAACATATCTACTCCTCTGATTACACCTTCGATCAAATCGTCTGGACTTCCTACTCCCATCAAATATCTTGGTTTATCTTTCGGTAGGAAAGGTGTTGTATGTTCAAGTACATCATACATTACATTCTTAGGTTCTCCAACACTAAGTCCTCCTATAGCATAACCTGGAAGTTCTATATCTGTGATTTCTTTTGCAGATTGTTCTCTAAGATCTTTATACATACCACCTTGAACTATTCCAAATAAAGATTGTTTTTCTGTATTAGTGTGAGCTTCTTTGCATCGTTTTAACCATCTAGTAGTTCTTTCCAAAGAATTTTTCACATAATCTCTTTCTGCTGGATAAGGTGCACACTCATCGAAAGCCATCATAATATCTGAACCTAAAGTATTTTGTATTTCAATAGATTTTTCAGGTGATATGAAATGTTTCGAACCATCTAAATGAGATCTAAACTCTACACCTTCTTCATGTATTTTTCTAAGTGGACCTAAACTGAAAACTTGAAATCCTCCACTATCAGTAAGTATTGGTTTATCCCAATTCATAAACTTATGAAGTCCTCCAGCTTTTTTTATAATTTCTTGACCAGGTCTCATATAAAGGTGATAAGTATTGCTCAAAATAATTTGAGAACCAATATCTTTTAACTCTTCTGGTGTCATACTTTTAACTGTTGCTTGTGTTCCAACTGGCATAAAGATAGGTGTTTCTATAACTCCATGAGGAGTGTGTAGTTTTCCTAATCTAGCACCACTTTGTTTGCACGTTTTTATTAATTCAAATCTAACTGCTTCCATTATTTACTCCTGTTATTGATATTTCTTCATTTTATTTTTTCTATAATTGGATATTAATATCCTTCTTTAAAATAGTGTAAATAGTTTTGTATAAAAATAAAAGATATTTTTTTATAATTATTCATAATAAAAATTTACACAATATTTTTATAAATATTAATATCCTTTTTCTAGTTTGAAAACAGATGAATATCATCTTCATCTTCAATTAAATCTATATTCTTTGATGTTTTGGTGTCGTTATTGACATTTGAGGATTCTGAATTTGACTTATACTCTTCACCATATTTTTCATTTATAATATTCATTGCCTCATCATTCAATTTGCTCTCTTTTTCCTCTGATTCAGTGATAAACGTACCCTTTTGAATCAAATATCTTCTTATTCCAAATAAAATCGCCATAGCAATTACACCTAAAAGAACATCTATCATACCATTTTCCTTTGGCAATAATAGCATCTTTCTTGCAATAGCAAACATCAGTGCCTCAATAAACGCTGAAGGTATATGAAGTGAAAGCATAACAACAAGTTCAACTCCAATTACCAATAGTAGAATTTGAGCAAGTATTGAGTTCAAAGTATCATAACCTACTATGTTTTGAAAATCGATTATATACTCAAGTTTGATAAGCCTCAGCATATCATACGAACCAAGACATACTGTTATTAATATTACAATTGCTAATACCTTTTCTAATAAAAAAGCTGAGTGTAAAATAATATTTTTATTATATAATTTGTCCTACACATTATCTCCCCCTTTTTTTTAGTCACAAAAGACAAAGGTAATAATGATAAGTAAAAATGATAGAAAACTAATATTTTAGCACTTATATCAAATAAGAAAACA
>JAISUA010000025.1 GCA_031272305.1 Clostridioides sp. | reverse complement strand
AGATTAGCAAGAGCTATTGATCAAATGAAATCAAGTGGTATCGATCAAATAATAATAAGTGATTCTACTGCTATATTCTACTTACTTAATCAAGAAATACATTCTCAAGAAAGAATGCTTGCATTATATCTAAACGTAAATGGAAATCATACATTCGTTGTAAGTGAATTATTCCCTATTCATGACGACCTAGGAATGGAAATCGTTTATTTTAGCGATAGTGAAAATCCTATCGACATCTTAACAAAACGTGTTGAAGGAGGAAAAGTTCTTGGAATTGACAAGAATTGGCCAGCAAGATTTTTACTTGGTCTAATGGAACAACGTAACGACGTTGAATACAAAGTCGCTTCTGATATGGTTGACAATCTTAGAATGATCAAAGATGAAAAAGAAAAAGAACTAATGAGAGCAGCTTCAAAATTAAACGATGAAAGTATCGAAAAACTTATAAATCTTATGAACGAAAAATTAACTGAAGAAAATCTAACTGAAAAAGAACTTACAGATATTCTTGGTCAAATTTACAAAGAAGGCGGAGCTGAAGGATTTTCATTTACTCCTATCATTGCCTTTGGAGCAAACGCAGCAGATCCTCATGCAATCGCTAGAGATGTTAATGTTAAACCTGGAGATGTAATTATGATAGATATCGGTTGCGTAAAAGATCACTACTGCTCTGATATGACAAGAACTATTTTCTACAAAGAAGTTCCTGAAAAATCAAGAGAAGTATTCGAAACTGTTCTTGAAGCACAAAAGAGAGCTGAAGCTTTAGTTAAACCTGGTGTTAGAATGTGTGACATAGATGCAGCTTGTCGTGATTATATCACAGAAAAAGGTTATGGACCATACTTCACACATAGAACTGGTCACTTCATAGGACTTGAAGATCATGACAAAGGTGATGTTTCTTCTTTAAATGAAACAGTTGCTCAACCTGGAATGATATTCTCAATAGAACCAGGTATCTACCTACAAGGAGATGTTGGTGTAAGAATAGAAGACCTAGTATTAGTAACAGAAGATGGTTGCGAAGTATTAAACAAATATCCAAAAGAATTAGTAGTAATCGGAAAATAAAAAAATTAGTAGTAATCAGAAAACAAACTTTTTATTTATCGAGTTAATTAAGTTAAAAATATAGAGGAGATGATGAAATTGTTTCAGATTCGTTCGCTTATTTCACACTACGTGTGAGGTAAAAGCTCAAATCGAATCTTACAAACAACATTCAACATCTCCTCTTTTTTAAACATAAATTCATTGATAAATATTTGTAATTTCGTTAAACCAATGTTTTATGTTTTGTATTTCATCTATGTTAAATACAAATGGTTTCGTTTCTTCTCCTAATGTTTGTTTTGCGTTTTGATCTACAATATACAGTGATATTGTTGTTGCTACTATCATTATACATATTACTAAAGTTCTAACTAAAACTATACAAAATCCTTTTAATTTTATATTCACACCTTAGTTCCTTTCAAAATCTTTTTATTTTGTTAGTTTTTGTGCATAGTATTCGTTTAATACATCTGCCAAATATACTGCTGATGCTTTTGCTTCTTCAACTGTAGAGCCATTGCTTCCTACTTCTATTAGATTATGATTTGGTGTTACAAATTGATTGAATTTCGCATAATCCTTCTCTATGATTGGAGCTGTTATTCCTGGATATTTTTTTTCTGCTATAGCAGTTATCTCTTCAGCCATTTTTTTTAGTTGTGCTGAGTTTTCATTTTTCCCACCTATAACAAAGAAAAATTTAGCAACATTTTTGCCGTCTATTTTAGTTGTATATCTATCGTGTAATTTTTGCTCGGCATTATCACCTTCCAAATCTAAACCTTCTCTATGCAAATCTATTGCAAGTTGTATTGTTTTATACTTACTTATTTCTTCTTGTGCTGTCTTTAGACTGCTTGCATACGCTGTCTTGAAATCCAAGTCATGATATTTTGTACTATGCACTACTCCCCAACCATCTTTTGTAAGCTCGTCTGTAAGCACACTTCCTACTTCCATTACTGAATTTTTTATATCTGTAGAATGATAATTTCCAGCATTAGAATCTGCATATGTTTCGCAACTGTGTGTATGATATATCAAAATTTGTGGTTTTTCACTTGTCACTCTAATATTATTTTTGTAATCAATAGCTGAAACATAACCATCAACATTTAATGTTGCAGAAGTACTCAATGTAGAATCCTTTGTTTCATCTTTTGGTATATTTTCTTCACCTACATAAATTTTTACATAATCAGAATCTTCACTTGTATTTGTATTTGTACTTTTGCTTTCACTTGCACTGCTTTTTTCCTTACTTTCAGTTGTATTAGTTTGATTTTTAGTTGAATCTACATCGTTTTTTACTTTTGTATTACTCGAAGTCGAAACTTCTGGATATGATGATTTAATCAGCATATTTAGAAAATCATCTTTATTTATTGCATATGAATAATTAGAAAAAATTCCTATAATCAAACTCGTAACTAAACAAATTTTCAATGTTTTTTTTAAAAACTTCATCTTCTGTTCCTCCCATCAATATAAACTATTAATAAAAAATTTATACAAAATATTTTCATTATAACTTTTCATATATTTAGTTTTTACTTTTTCATTATAACTTTTTATATATTTAGTTTTTTTTAAATTCTACCTGGATGCAATGTTCTGTTCAACGCTTCACTTATAATAATCGCAGCATTTTCAATTTCTTCATCAATATCTTTTGGTGTAACTATAAGATTTTTGTCATATGGATCTAAAGACTCTTTTATTAATTGATATTTTTCATCGTCTTTGATATTTTTTAGTAAATTATAAAACGAATCATTTTCGTTTGATTGTTGTATTAGATTGTCAATGGCAATCTCTAATACATCTGTTGTAAGCGTCGCTGCATCGACTACTGTAGGCACTCCTATAGCTATTACATCAACACCCAAATTTTCTTTATTTAAAGTCATTCTTGCGTTACCAACACCTTTTCCAGGTGTGATTCCAGATGTTGATATTTGAATCGTAGAATTCACCCTATCCATTCTTCTTGAAGCAAGAGCATCAATAGCAATCACTCTATCTGGATGAATTATATCTACTAATGATTTAACAATTTCTCCTGTTTCAATTCCTGTTATACCCATTACTCCTGGACTAAGACCTGCTACTTCACTAAAATCGTCATCATAATCTTTGTGGTAACTTTTGAATATGTGTCTAGTGATAAGAGTTTTTGATACTGTTTTTGGACCTAGAGCGTCAGGAGTAATATTCCAATTTCCAAGTCCAATTATAAGAGTCGTTTTATGCTTATCAGTTCCAAATATATTTATCAACTCATTTTTCACATATTCTATCATTTTTTCTCGTGATTCTTCATCGTCATATCTCATCAGTTTACTTTCTATAGTTATATATTTTCCCTTATCTTTATTCATTATCTGTGAACCCTCATCAGTTTTTATCTCAACTATAGTTATTTTGCAATCCTCAAACTCTTTGTTCTCAACTTCAACACCATTTATGCTTGTACTATTTCTGCTCTCTTCAAATACTTCTTTCATTTCAATAGCCAAATCTGTTCTTATTTGCATAGATAACCTCCATAATTTCCTTTTATGTAATTAAGTTTTAACATTTTTTTCTACTTCTATAACACTTTGAGGAAATTTTTTTCTTCTGTAAATATTTTTCATAAATATTTTTTCTTTCTAAGATAATATTTATTTATAAATTTATCAAATATGTTTTGTAAAAATTTCCACAAGTTCACTATACTCGAACTTTCCTACTTGGTTCGAAACGTGAAAACATCCGTTTTCTATCATATGCACTTCTCATAATAATTCATTATAGGAAGTTAAATTTTTTTATTACAAAGAAAAACGGAATTTTTCAAACTATTAATGGAAAAACTATTATAATACATCTTCTTTCGAGAAGTTTATTAATTTTTTACTTAAAGTTATAAAATAGCTATTGATTTTTTATTATATTTCTGATAAAATCAAATATGTTGACAATGTGTAACTAAAGAAATAGGAGGTGAACGTTTTGGCAAATATAAAATCTGCAAAAAAGAGAATAAAAGTTATAGATAAGAAAACTGCTTTAAATAAAGCTAGAAAATCTCAAATAAAAACTGCTATAAGAAAATTTGAAAATGCTGTAGCTAATGGTAACATTGAAGATGCTACTATCAATTTCAAATCAGCTCAAAAGAAAATCCAACAAGTGGCTTCTAAAGGTACTATACATAAGAACGCTGCTGCTAGAAAAGTTGCAAAATTAGCTAGCAAATTAAACAGCATGAACGCTTAGTCTGTTTAGTTCTTATGAGAAGTCTTGTATAAAGATATAAGCTGTCGCACTAACAAGTGCAACAGCTTTTTTGATATTAAGAAATATAACTTCTTATAAGTCTTATTATGAGAAGTGCATATGATAGAAAACGGATGTTTTCGCACTTCGAACCAAGTATGAAACTTCGATTACGAAAATCAAAGATTTTCTATCTCAGTTTTTCAAGACTTGCAACATTGCTTTTAATATAACTTCTTGCAAGTCTTATTCTATGAACAAAATTTTGATATGAACATTTCAAGACTAAGTGACTCTCTCAAAAGTCCGTTTTTGATTTTGTATTCGCTTTCGAGCAAGAAATTCATCATTTCTATCACTTCTTTTTCACTTAATTTATCCACTTGCTTCATCATTTTTTTAAGTGTATATATATGAATCTTTAATATTGAAGCAATTTCACTTTGAGGTGTTTTTTTAGATTTCAGTTTTTTCACTTGAATAATATTTTTAAATTGTTTCGCAAGCATTGAAAAAATAGCAAATACAGACTGACCTTCTCCTAAAATATCATTTAAAATCTTCATAGCCTTAGAAGAATTTTTCATACTTATACTGTCGATGAGATTAAAAATATTATTTTCTATTTTATTCTCAGTAAGATTGTCGATTGCCTCTATGCTGACTTTGTTACCAATATCAGTATAATCGCTTATTTTATCAATATCACTCTTTAGTTCAGACAAATTTTTCTCGCTCATATAATCTGTATATCCTGATTTATGGATAAAATAAGAAACTTTTGAGTTATCTATCGAAACACCGTTTTTCTCAAAACGCTTTATTACCCACTTAAACAGCTCAGTATCTGAAAGTTTGTTGAAGTTGCAAATAGTTGCTGACTTAGAAAATTCTTTGTACAATTTATTCTTCTTATCAACTTCCGAATGCAGCACAAAAATCACTGTAGTGTATGACGGAAGATTTTTGATATAATCAATAAGCTCCTTTTGTGTTTCTTCTGAAAAATTTTTCTTCTTGCCTGTAAGACATTCAAATTCTTTTATAATGACCAATTTTCTCTCGTCCATAAATGGAACAGTTTCTACAGAATTTTTTATTTGATCAAAAGTTATATCTTTCCCATCCAAAATATCTAAGTTAAATTCTAACATATCTTCATTTAGAATATCTTTGAACATATTTAGAGTATTATCCAAAAGATAATCCTCTTTTCCGTAGAAAAAATACAAATTATCTATTTTTAATTGCCTTATATTTTCTATAATATCTTTGTAATTCACAGCTTTTATACCTCATTTCTCAACGCAATTTTTTACTTAAACTTATAATCAGCTTCCTATCTTTATAGAATCTATAATCATCTAAGCTCAAAATTATCTTATTTAATATCTACAATATACTCTAAACTCACAACGCTAATCTTTAATCTATCTTATATCTATTCAATTCACAACTCTGCTCTTTAATCTAAAGATATCCCTTCAATTCACAACTCTGCTCTTCCATTTCTTTTATTTCTAAGTATATCATAAGCGAAAATACAATCACATAATAAATAACAACTACTGACATCTTAGGATTCTCAAACTCAAAATACGAATATTTCCATTCTGACAACTTATCTAACACATAAAAAATATTATTTATAAGAGCAATATTTATATAAGCCAATATTTTAGCGACATTTATACTTATTAAAAATATTATCAAACTAAAAAATGCAAGTACTAAAATAACGCTTATAAATGGAACTATTACAATATTTGCAACGACAGTGATAAGTGATATTCCACCAAATGTATAATAAATTATAGGTAAAGTCAAAATATTTGCTGATAATGTAAGTGAAATAAATTTAAATTTCACTATTTTGATTAAATATCTTTCAAAATATATAATAGACAACGTCGCCAAAAACGACAATTGAAAACTTACATTATATATAATATACGAATTTAGAATAATAATCAAGGTCGCCAAAAATGCTAAAATTGAAATATAATCCTTCTTCTTATCAATGAAAATTCCAAAATACGATAGCAATACAAATCCAATCGCTCTTACAATAGAAGGACTAGCTCCTATTATTATGGCATAACTCGCAAGAATCATTACAACAAGAGTCAATTTCGATATTTTGTTTATATCCTTAATAATAAATATAATAAAAGAACATATTATACCTATATGAAGCCCTGAAATGGCAATTATATGGCTTGTTCCCGTCCTACTAAGCATTTCCCTTTCCTCGTCAGTCAAATCGCTCTTATCCGAAATTAAAAGCGAATTTATAAAGTTGGAATCTTTCTTGTACAAAAATCTGATTGTTTCCTTTATGTACGATTTTAAATTTCCTATTGATATGTAAAATTTATTTTCGCCTACTACTTTGTATGATTTCAAATTTATAAGAGCTTTGTATCCTCTACTTTTGATATTTCTAGCGTAATCAAAATTCCCTCTTGAAAGAATATACAAACTTTTGTATTTGCCTTCTATTTCAACAATTTTTCCGATTTTTAGATTAGATTTCATAGAATAATCGCTTACTAAGTAGTTTGCAATTTTGTACTCCGTCCTCTTGTCTTTGATTGTTTTCTCAGTTACCACTCCTTTTATAGTTATAATCTCTGACTCAAACTTTTTATCCTTGAAATCAACACTAGTAAAAATGTAACTAAATATAAGCACAATCAAAAAAATGTATATATATGGTCTTCTCATTTTATGTATTCCCCTTGTTTAGTACTATTTTTTTATTTTAAATTCATATTATTTTTAAATTCATGTTGTTTTTATAAATTCATGTTGTTTTTAAATTCATGTTGTTTTTAAATTCATGTTGTTTTTATAAATTCATATTATTTTTAAATTATTTATATTAATTAAAAAAATCTATTGCTAGTTAAAAAAAGTTCTACTACAATTATAGACAAAGTTTTACAAAATTAATCAATAAACAAAAAAATATAGCTTTTGATTTGGAAATTTAAAAAGAGCTTCAAAATTAATGAAGCTCCGTTTTAGCACTTAATATTATATTTGAATATACACGTAATTGGCAAAAAACATTATTTTTAAGAAAAACAACATATTCTATAGATTATTTTTTACAATCCTCTTAGATATATTTGTATTATCTTAATTATATTTTACTTATATTTTACTTATTTTAATTATATTTTCTTTATATTTTACTTATTTTAATTATATTTTCTTTATATTAAAAGCAACTATCACTATTATCATAGCCACTATCAAAATACAAGATGTAAGACCTACTGTTATCTTATAATTTATATTTTTTGTTCCATCTTCATTAAAATTCTTCTTATCAAATTTCTGTGCATGTATTATCATAATCAATATTATTATAATCATAGAATAAATAGATACTTCAAGACTCCACTTAAATCCCATTTGGTACAAAAAAGCCAACAACAATTCTAAAATAGCAATTATTAGAGAATAAATAGACATTGTTTTTGCCAATCTATCAATATTCACTTTTTCTTTCTCAGCCTTTGAAGATGTATTATAACCAGAAATAAGAAAATACATCTTTTTAACACCTATTAAATACGCTATTACAAAAAATATAAAACTTACGATATAATTAAACTTCATATATTTATTCACCCCCCTCAAAAAGTAATTTTTGTATTTTATTTCTATAAAATAACATAGAAATCTTATCAATATTTTACTTCTATTCTATTTATGTCTCTTATTAATATTTTACTTCTATTTTATTTATATCTCTTATCAATATTTTACTTTTATTTTATTTATATGTATATTGTTTTCATGATACAAAATTCTATAAATTAGAAATTTATTTACTTAGTTTCTTATAATTCATATAGTTTTAGTTATACAAAATTCTTGTAGAAAAATATATCTGTACATATCTGAACAAACATCTATTTTAATTATACAAAATTCTGATAGTATAAAAACTCTTATAAAAAATTAATTTTGTTTTTTTTATAATTAGAGAAAATTAGTTCTTAGATTAAACAAAATTAACTCCTAGATTAGAGAAAATTAGTTCTTAGATTAAACAAAATTCATTCTTAGAAAAAATAGAATTTATTGTCAACTATTTTTTTCTTTTTCATAATATATACTAAGAAAATATTTTTATTTTATTGAATTATTAATGAAAATAATATGGAGGCTAGTTATGAAAATAGGAGATATTGTATCACGAAATTCATACAATAATGATATTATATTTAAAATAGAATCTTTTACAGCAGATAAAAATGGCAAAGTGATGGCAATTTTGAAAGGTGTTGCTTTTAGAATTATTGCAGATGCTTATATAGATGATTTAAAATCAGCGATTGTTCCTTCAAATATAAGATCTGTTATGATTGGAGAAAAAGTTGAAAACAAACTTTCAAACACAAGAGCAGAAACATTAAACAAACAAAAAAATATGTGCAGAAGTTTGACAAAAGGAAAAACAACAATCAAAAGTTATGGTATGCCTGGAAAAGTACTTCAACTAGATGGCGATAAAGACTATTTAAATATTTGTTTAGATGTATACTCAGAACTCGGAATCCCTGCTGCTGGTGTCGCTATAAAAGAATCCGATCAACATAAAGAAGTATATAAATTATTAAAAAAATATAATCCTGATATTTTGGTAATAACAGGCCATGATTCTATGACTATCAAAGAAGGTAATATTGATGATTTAAAAAATTATAGAAATTCATTAAATTTTATAAAAACAGTCAAAGAAGCAAGAAGATGGGAACCAAATCTTGATGATCTAGTGATTTTTGCAGGTGCTTGCCAATCTGATTACGAAAAAATCATACTTTCAGGAGCAAATTTCGCGAGTTCTCCAGGAAGAATTATGATTCATGCACTAGACCCAGTGTTTATCGTAGAAAAAATAGCTTGCTCAAGAATCGATACAGTAGTACCTATAGAGGAAATTATCAAACAGACAGTAACAGGAGTAAGAGGAATTGGAGGATGTGAAACAAGAGGAAAATTTAGATGGGCTATGCCGAAATTTTCTATAGAAAATACAATTGAAGAAAATATAAAAGATGAAGAAAAAAGTTCATAATTCATGAAGCTATGTTCTGTGAATTAATATTATATTGGAATATCTATCTAATTGTCAAGGAAGATATGTTATTGTAAATATGTATATGCTTATATAAATCTATATATGATGTTTTTAGGTTTCACCTGATAAGTGAAAAAAATGGATCTATTAAAAATAGCCTGTTATCTTAACAGGCTATTTTTGTAATAATAATTCTTGAGAGTACAAAAACACATAGGATTATCGTAGGATAAATAAAATAGTTTTACTGATACAAAATTCTTGAGAGTACAAAAACATGATAGAATTGAAAGAGTTGATAATTTTGTTTTACTGATACAAAATTCTTGAGAGTACAAAAACCCCCTTGCCTGTTACCTTTGTTGTTTTATAGTTTTACTGATACAAAATTCTTGAGAGTACAAAAACAAGAGAAAGATTCAAAAACAGTTTTCA
>JAISUA010000217.1 GCA_031272305.1 Clostridioides sp. | reverse complement strand
TAAAGAAAAACGGAGTTTTTCACGCTTCGAACCAAGTAGGGAAGTTCGATAACGAAAATCAAAGATTTTCTATCTCACTTCTTTCAAGACTGGCAACATTGCTTTTAATATAACTTCTTGCAAGTCTTATTATGAGAAGTGCATATGATAGAAAACGAATGTTTTCGCACTTCGAACCAAGTAGGGAAGTTCGATAACGAAAATCAAAGATTTTCTATCTCACTTCTAAATAGACTTATCTCATTAGATTCATATAAGAATATTTTTCTTGTACATTTTCAAAGCTTCCATATCAGGTTCTCTATATATATGGAAAGATGGATAATGAGTATCTACAAAACGTTCAAATCCAAGGACTTCAGCTCTTATAGAAAAATATCTATCTTCTCCCCAAAAAGATACACTAGTGATTCTATCGTAATTTACTCCAGATTGAAGGACTTTCTTACTTATAAGTGTACAAGCTCCAAGACCTCCAATTTTGTACAAACCAGGTTCTCTAAGTTGATTTAAGAAAGCAACAGTTTGTTCTTCTTTACTTCCAGTTCCTCTGACATTGAACATATTGTATTGATCTTGTAGCCATACTTGAGGCATTTCTACGGATTTTTCATCCCATTTAGTCCAGAAAACGTTAGAAACAAGATCTTTTTCGTCGCTTACAAGTTGGACTAATGTTTTTGGATCTAAGTAAATATCGGAATCTACAAAAAATAAATAATCAAAGTCGTTTTCTTTTGCATATTCTAATATTCTATTCTTTATAATGGCAATTCTATCTATCAAACCATAAGTCCATACATGTGAGAAATTGGAGTCATCTTCTGTTCTATCTATTTGTGCTTCTAGATTTTCTTTAAATGTATTTTCATCGTCAGTGCAAGGCTTTTCTATCACAACATTTGGATTAGCATCCTTAAAGTCATATATTAATTTACTTGCGTTAGGATTTGAATTGTCATCTATAAAAAAATAAGATATTTCAAAATCGTCTTTTTCTAAGTTTTTTAGTGACTGAAAATATTCAACTAAAACAATAGGTTTTTCTTTGATAGTGGCACTTATCAATATTTTCTTTTTATTACTCATAAATTTCCTCCTAATTTTTATAAACAAAGATTATTTTCTAAAAAACACATTTATTTCTAATATAAATTTAATTTAGAAAAAAATATGTTTTTTTAATACTAACTATATAAAATTATTTCCTTAATATAGATATATGCTTTCAAATTCTCTATATGTTATTTTAAATTTAAAAATTAGTATAAAAAATAAAATTCATACAAAAACACGAACATTAAACATAGAAAATATAATAAAAATATAAGAAATAGATAAAAATGTCTTGAAAAAATCAGTATATTATTATAAAATTTATATATAACATTCGTAATTGATGAAAATTGTTTCAGAATAAAAATTTCAAAAGAAGAAAAAAGATTCTAATCAAAAGTATAATTTAAATATTTAATAAAAAATAAATCCTATTTTAGAAGGGAAGGATAAAATTTGAAAATAGCAGTAGTAATGGGTTCTAAATCTGATTACCCAAAATTAGAAGAAGGAATAGAATTTTTAAGAAAGTACGATATAGAAGTGATAGTGAGAGTCTTATCAGCTCATAGAACTCCTAAAGAACTTACATCATTTTTAGAAGAAATAGAAGAAACAGTGGATGTAATAATAGCAGCAGCTGGAAAAGCAGCACATCTTCCAGGAGTAATAGCAGCTCAGACACTTATTCCAGTAGTAGGACTTCCAATCAAATCTTCTACAATGGACGGTTTGGATTCGCTATTGTCAATAGTACAAATGCCAAAAGGAATACCAGTAGCAACAGTTACAATAGATTCAGGACTAAATTCAGCATTGCTTGCTATGCAAATAATGACAATAAAATATCCTAAACTAAAAGAAGATTTAAAAGCATATAGAAAAGAAATGGCTGACAAAGTGTTGGCTGATGATGAATCAATTCAATAATTAAAAATAGCACTGCACTTCTCATAATAATTATATAAAAATTGGTTTTAAATCCTTTAAAAGGGACCAAAATAGAAGTGAAAAAGTTATTTTATATAAATTATTAGAATCAATATTTATATGAAATATGATACTCGAAAGAAATTGTATTAATTACATTAAATAAAAAATAATAATGGGTGAAACTTAAAAATTTTAGGAGGAAAATTTAAATGCCAAATCAAGAAAATCTTTTATACGAAGGAAAAGCGAAACAAATATACAAAACAGAAAACGAAAATGAATTTTTAGTTTACTACAAAGACGATGCAACAGCATTCAATGGAGAAAAGAAAGAATCTATCGATTCAAAAGGTATTCTTAATAATAAAATATCTACAATAATATTTGAAATGTTAAACGAAAAAGGAATCAAAACTCATTTCATAAAAAGTCTTTCAGACAGAGAACAATTAGTTAAGAAAGTGACTATTCTTCCTTTAGAAGTAATCGTAAGAAATGTGACAGCTGGTTCTTTCAGTAAAAAATACGGTATAGAAGAAGGAATAGTTCTTGATGAACCAATATTTGAATTGAGCTACAAAAATGATGAATTAGGCGATCCAATGCTTAATGATGACCATGCTTTTGCTATGAAATTAGCTACTAGAGAAGAACTTAAGTTCTTAAGAGAAGAAACTTTGAAAGTAAATGAAATGTTAAAAGAATTTTTCTTAAAATTAGACTTAAAGCTTATAGATTTCAAGATAGAGTATGGAAAAGATGCAGATGGAAATATTATTCTTGCTGATGAAATATCTCCAGACACTTGTAGACTTTGGGATGTAAATACAAACGAAAAAATGGACAAAGATAGATTTAGAAGAAACATGGGCGGATTAGTTGAAAGTTATACAGAAGTTCTTTCAAGAATGAATAGAAAATAGGAGGCACTTTTATGTGTGGAATTATTGGAATTTACTCAAACAAAAATATAGCTAAAGAACTTTATTACGGTTTATATTCAATCCAACATAGAGGACAAGAAAGCTGTGGAATAGCTGTTGTGAACGACGGAAAAATTAAAGCAATAAGACAGATGGGACTTGTTGGAGATGTATTCAAAGAAAAAGAAATAGACTATTTAAGTGGAAATATTGGTATAGGTCACGTTAGATATTCAACAGCTGGTGGAAGTGTTATTCAAAACTGTCAACCGTTTGTTGGAACTTGTAGAAAGAGAAATTTAGGTCTTGCTCATAATGGAAACCTTGTAAATGCAAATTATCTAAAAGAAATGCTTGAAGAGGATGGACTTATGTTCCAAACAAATTCAGATACAGAAGTTATTTTGAATATACTTTCAAGATATTATAAAGGTGATATTGTTCAAAGTATAAAGCTTACTATGGATTATATAAAAGGTGCATATTCACTTGTTATTTTCTCAGACAATGAACTTGTAGCAGTTAGAGATCCACATGGATTTAGACCTCTTATCATGGGTAAGAAGGATGACGAATATATTTTTGCATCTGAAAACTGTGCTATAGATATTCTTGGTGGAGAAGTAATAAGAGATGTAGAACCAGGAGAAATAATCGTTATTAAAAACGGTGAAATGAAGTCATATAATTATTCAGAACACTACAAACCAGTGATGAGAAGTTGTATATTTGAACACGTTTACTTTGCGAGAAATGATGCTACTATAGACAATCTAAATGCTTATGAATTTAGAATAAAATGTGGTGAAAAACTTGCAGAATCTGATGATGTCAAACCAGATCTTGTAGTTCCAGTTCCTGATTCAGGTTGGCCAGGTGCATTAGGATATTCAAATGCAAGTGGAATAAGAGTAAGTGAAGCTTTAGTCAAAAATAGATATGTAGGAAGAACATTCATCAAACCAACCCAAGAAGAAAGAGAAATAGGTGTTAAGATAAAATTAAATCCTTTGAAAAGTATGCTAAAAGACAAGTCAATAGTTCTTGTAGATGATTCTATTGTAAGAGGAACTACTTCAAGAAGACTTGTACAAGCACTTAGAGAAGCAGGAGCAAGAGAAATTCATCTAAGAGTAACTTCACCTCCTGTTGCATACTCATGTTTTTATGGAATAGATACACCTAACAGAGAAAATCTTCTCGCTTCTAATCATAACGTCGAAAAAATGAGAGAACATATTGGTTGTGATAGTCTTAAATTTATAGATATAGATACTATGATAGAGGCTGCAGGTGGAGAAAATAAATTCTGTAAAGCATGTTTTGATGGAGATTATGCAGTGAAATTATACGATATGCAATCAAATTAAAATAATATACAAATGAAAATTAGATATAACCAAAATTATATTTAGATATAATCTAAATTATATTAAGTGAAATTATGATGTGCATTAGAAATTATATTAAGTGTAATGATTATAAAAAGTAAAATTAATATAGAAAATTATAGAAACCAACAAGGAGGCTCAAATGTTAACATATAAGCAATCTGGTGTTGATATTGACGAAGGAAACAGAGCGGTACAATTAATCAAAAATAAAATAAAAGGAACTTACGATTCAAATGTAATCGGTGATTTAGGAAATTTCAGTGGACTTTATAGTCTAAAAGATTTTATGACTATGGAAGAACCAGTTTTACTTGCATCTACAGATGGAGTAGGTACAAAATTAAAAATAGCACAAATGCTAGATAAACACGATACAGTTGGAATTGATTTGGTTGCTATGTGTGTAAACGATCTTATTTGTCAAGGTGCTAGACCACTTTTCTTCCTTGATTATATAGCGATAGGAAAACTTGTTGCAGAACATATAGACAATATAGTTGTAGGAATAACTGATGGATGCAAGATGTCAGGTTGTGCTTTGATAGGTGGAGAAACAGCTGAGATGCCAGGAATGTACGGACAAGGCGACTACGATTTGGCAGGATTCTCCGTAGGAATAGCAGACAAAGCAAAAATTGTTTCTGGAACAGATGTAAAATCAGGAGATGTTCTTATAGGAATCTCTTCTAGTGGAATACACAGTAATGGATTCTCTTTTATAAGAAAAATATTTTTAGAAACATACGATTACAAATTGGATCAACATATAGATGAACTTGGAATGACACTTGGAGAAGCTATGCTTACACCTACTAAAATATATGTAAAACTTGCTTTAGATGTTTTGAAAAACCACAATATCAAGGCTATTGCACATATTACAGGTGGAGGAGTAATAGAAAATATCACAAGAGTAATTCCAGAAGGTTTGGGAATAAATATCAATAAAAATAGTTGGGAAAAACCTCCTATATTTAAGATGATAGAAAACTTTGGAGCTATAGACGAAAGGGAATTGCATAAGAGCTTCAATATGGGAATAGGGCTTGTTCTTATAGCAAACAAAGAAGATGCTTCAAACATAGTTGAATTTATAAATTCAAGAGAAAACGACAATCTTGAGTTCATAGATGAAAAATACAAAAAACTTTTTGAAGATAAAGCATATGTTATAGGAGAAGTGTGTGATACTCATCAAGGTGTTGAATTATGTTAAATATAGCGGTGTTAGTATCTGGAGGAGGACCAAATCTTCAATCTCTTATAGATGCATGTGAAAAAAAAGAAATCAACGGTCAAATAAAAATCGTTATTTCTAATAAAGAAGGTGTCTATGCTTTAGAAAGAGCTAAAAATAGCGATATTGAAGCGATAGTAGAACCAAGTGAAGATAAAGTTATAGAAGTTTTAAAAGAAAAAGAAATAGATTTAGTAGTATTAGCAGGTTATCTAAAAATAATCAGCCCTAAATTTATAAATGAATACAGAAATAAGATGATAAACATACATCCTTCTCTGATACCTTCTTTCTGTGGGAAAGGATTTTATGGAAAGAGAGTACATCAGGGAGTAATAGATTATGGTGCAAAGATTACAGGAGCAACTGTTCACTTTGTAGATGAAGGTACTGACACAGGAGCAATAATTATGCAAAAATCAGTCGAAGTCAAAGACGATGATGATGCAGATACTCTTGCAGCAAGAGTGCTAAAAGTAGAACACGAAATACTCGTAAAGAGCGTTAAATTTTTCTGTGATAACAAATTAGAAGTTAATGGTAGGAGGGTATTTTTAAATGATTAAGAGAGCATTAATAAGCGTTACTGACAAGACAGGAGTAGTAGAATTCGCAAAAGGACTTAGCGAACTTGGATATGAAATAGTTTCTACAGGTAACACATTCAAAGTTCTTAAAGAAGAAGTAGAAAATGTTATAAGAATAGATGATGTAACAAAATTTCCTGAAATATTAGATGGTAGAGTAAAAACTTTGAATCCATATATTCATGGAGGAATTTTATATAAAAGAGAAAATGAAGATCATGTAAACACTGTAAAAGAACTTGGAATAAATCCAATAGATATAGTTGTTGTCAACCTTTATGATTTCGAAGGTACTCTTAAATCAGGAAAATCTCATGATGAAATAATAGAAAACATTGATATTGGTGGACCTTCTATGATAAGATCAGCAGCTAAAAACTACAAAGATGTAGCAATAGTTGTAGATCCAGAAGACTATGAATTCATTATAGATAGATTAAAAGAAGGTACACTTGACGAAGCAGCTAGAAGAAAGCTTGCTTACAAAGCATTTTCAGTGACAGGAAGATATGATAGTTTGATTTCAAATTATTTCAGAGAAATAGTAGGAGATAGATATCCAAAAATATTTAATATGAGTTTCCAAAAAGAAAAAGTTTTGAGATATGGAGAAAACTCTCATCAAAAGGGATTATTATATGTAGACAAAAATGCAAAAAATCCTATACTTAACTTTGAACAATTAAACGGAAAAGAAATTTCTTACAATAACATCAACGACCTTCATGGTTGTCTTGAACTTATGAGAGAATTCAAAGATACTGACAAAGTAGTATCTGTTGCAATCAAACATGCAAATGCTTGTGGTGTAGCTATTGGAGATACAGTATTAGAAGCATACACTAAATGTTTTGAAGCTGATCCAGTATCAATATTTGGTGGAATAGTAGGTATAAATGCTAAAATAGATAAAGAAACAGCTACAAAACTTGCACAAATATTCCTTGAAATAGTAGTTGCTTATGACTATGACGAAGAAGCAATTGAAATATTGAAACAAAAGAAAAACCTTAGAGTTTTAAAAATAGATAAGATAACAGACAGTTTACAACCATTTGAAATGAAATATTTAGATGGAAAATTACTTGTTCAAGATAGAAATACAGAGTTATTCGAAAAGACAGAAGTAGTGACAAAGGTTGCTCCTACAGAACAAGAATTAAAGGATTTAGAATTTGGTATGAAGATAGCAAAACACTTGAAATCAAATGCAATAGCTATTGTTAAAAATGGACAAACTCTTGCTCTTGGTGCAGGACAAACTTCAAGAATTTGGGCACTTAGAAATGCTGTAGAAGTTAATAGCGACAAAGATTTCAAAGGTGCAGTGCTTGCATCAGATGCATTCTTCCCATTTGACGACTGTGTAACTTTTGCAGGTGAACATGGAATAACAGCAGTTGCTCAACCAGGTGGTTCTATAAAAGATAAAGATTCAATAGAAGCTTGCGATAAATTGGGAATGAGTATGATATTCACAGGATATAGACATTTCAAACATTAGGAATATTTATAGGATGACATTTCGATGTCATCCTATAGTATAATTAAAATTTAAAGCATAATAAAAGTTTAAAGTATAATAAAAGTTTAAAGTATAATAAAAATTTATTTTATAGAAAAAAATAAATGAATCTTTAGTTAAAGATTATAGACTTTAGTTAAAGATTACAGAAAAGTATCTCTCAAAAATGAGTTTTGGAGGAGAAAAATATGAGAATTTTAGTTGTCGGTGGTGGCGGAAGAGAACACGCTATTTGTTGGAAACTAAGCAGTGAAAATAAAGTAGAAAAAATATTTTGTGCACCAGGGAATGCTGGTATAGCACAAGTGGCTGAAATAGTAAACATAAAAGACAATGATCTAAATGGACTGCTTAATTTTGCAAAAGGAAACGACATTGATTTGACAATAATAGGACCAGAAGTTCCACTTGTAGAAGGAATAGTAGATTTGTTTGAAGGAGAAGGACTTAAAGTGTTTGGACCTAATAAACAGTGTTCACAACTTGAAGGTAGTAAGGCTTTTTCAAAGGAATTTATGGTAAGACACAATATTCCTACTGCTAAATACAAAGAATACACTGAATATAGCTTAGCTGAGAAAGAAATAGATTCGTTTGGTTATCCGGTTGTAATAAAAGCTGACGGACTTGCAGCAGGAAAAGGTGTTGTTATTTGTGAAAATCACGAAGATGCAATAGATACTTTGAAAACAATAATGAAGGACAAAAAATTTGGTTCATCAGGTGAAAAAATAGTAGTAGAAGAATTTTTGCAAGGTATAGAAACATCTATACTTGCCTTTGTCGACAAAGATACTATAGTTCCAATGGAAAGTGCAAAAGATCACAAGAAAGTTTATAATGGAGAAAAAGGATTAAACACTGGTGGAATGGGAACATTCTCTCCAAGTGAAATATATACAGAAGAACTTGCTAAAAAAATAAAAGAAGAAGTATTAGATAGAACTTTACAAGGATTCAAAGAAGATGGTTTGGAATTTAGAGGAATATTATTTGTAGGTCTTATGATCACAGACAATGGAGAAAAAGTTCTTGAATATAACACTAGATTTGGAGATCCTGAAACACAATCAGTACTATTTAGACTAGAAACTGATTTAATAGAAATTATTGATGCTATTTTAAATGACAAACTAAAGGAAATTGAAATAAAGTATAGTGATGAAAAAGCTGTTTGCGTAATGCTTACATCAGGAGGTTATCCAGAAAGCTACGAAAAAGGAAAAGTAATCACAGGTTTGGACGAGCTTGATAGCGATGTAGTAGTATTCCACAGTGGAACTAAGATTTCAGATGGAAATCTAGTGACAAATGGAGGAAGAGTACTAGGTGTGAGTGCAAAAGCAGAAACTGTGCAAAATGCGGCTGAAATTGTTTATAAAAATATAGAAAAAATCCATTTCGATGGAATGCATTATAGAACAGATATAGGAAGAAGTATATAATATAGTTGAATAAATGTTTATAAGAAGTATACACAAAGGCTATATGATCAAACGGATATAAAGAAGTATATAATTTACGGAGGTTGAAATGTCTAATATAGATAATAACGAAGTAAGAAGAGTTTTAGTAGAGAAAAAAGAAGGATTCAACATAGAAGCTAATGCTCTAAAAAATGAAATAGTTGATAGTTTGCATATATCATCTGTAGAAAATGTTAGAATTTTAAATAGATACGATGTAGAGGGAATTTCTAGAGAAATATTCCAAACATCTATAGCAACTATTTTTTCAGAACCAAACTTAGACTCTGTT
>JAISUA010000167.1 GCA_031272305.1 Clostridioides sp. | reverse complement strand
ACAACACTTCTTATAATTATAATTTTCAATTTCATATTTTTTAATTATAAAACTCAAATTCTAGTTCGTATATTTTTACGGTATCTCCGTCCTCTATACCCATTTCTCTAAGTCTATCGAAAATTCCTCTTGATTCCATAGATTTTTGGAAATATTGTATTGATTCCATATCCTCAAAGTTAACAGAATAAAGTATGTTTCTAAGTGCTTTTCCTGTGACAATATATACTCCATTTTCATCTACTTCTATTTGTAATTCTTCTGGTTCGTTAGTTTGCTCTGAAATATCCAGTATCTCATCTTCTGTAAACAATTCTACATCAGGAGTTTCTTCTATAATTTTGGCAACATATTCAATCACATCGTCTACACCTTGTCTTGTAGCTGCAGACATTTTGAACACTTTGTAACCACGTTTTTCTATTTCTGTAGCAAATTCTTCAAATTTATTTTCATCTTGAAGGATGTCAATCTTATTTGCAACTACAATTTGAGGTCTTTGAGATAATTTTTCGTTGTATAACTTAAGTTCTTCATTTATCTTCTCAAAATCCTCTATAGGATCTCTTCCTTCCATGCCAGAAATATCAACTATATGAATCAAAACTTTTGTTCTTTCAACATGTCTCAAAAATTCATGTCCTAGACCAATTCCTTCTGATGCACCTTCTATTATTCCAGGAATATCTGCCAAAACAAAACTTTGTCCAAATTTTGTTTGTACTACTCCTAAATTTGGAGTCAATGTAGTGAAATGATAATTTGCAATTTTCGGTTTTGCTTTTGTAACTATTGATAAAAATGTAGATTTACCTACATTAGGAAATCCTAAAAGACCTGCATCTGCTATCATTTTTAATTCAAGAATTACTGAACGTTCTTCACCTTCTGTTCCTGGCTTTGCGAATGAAGGTGCTTGTCTTACGGCAGTTGCAAAATTCGAATTACCTTTTCCACCACGTCCACCTCTTGCAGCGATTACTCGATCTCCTTCATTTTTTAAATCAGCAATAATTAGTCCAGTTTCTTCATCTTTTATCAAAGTTCCAGGTGGCACTTTAAGAATAATATCCTCTCCATCTTTACCTGTTCTTCTTTTCTTGGAACCGTTTCCACCTGACTCAGCTTTGTATTTTTTTTGATATTTAAAATCCATAAGAGTTCTTATTCCAAGATCAACTTCAAATATTACGCTACCTCCGCGACCTCCGTCGCCTCCGTCTGGTCCTCCATCTGGAACATATTTTTCTCTTCTAAAAGACACAGCTCCATCTCCACCATTACCAGCTTTGATAAATATTTTTGCTTTATCTATAAACAATATCTCACCTTCTTACTTTAATATATTTTTTCTTACAAAAAATCGTCTATCCCGTAAAAAAGGGAGTGTATCCACACTCCCTTTTCGTATATTACACAGTTACGCTACTGGATATATACTAACTTTCTTTCTTTTCTTGTCTTTTCTTTCGAATTTAACAACACCGTCAACAAGTGCGAATAGAGTATCATCTCCGCCTATTCCAACATTTGTTCCTGGATGAATTTTAGTTCCTCTTTGTCTTACTATTATGCTTCCTGCAGTAACAGTTTGACCGTCTGCTCTTTTAACACCTAATCTCTTCGCTTTTGAATCTCTACCATTCTTAGAAGATCCAACCCCTTTTTTAGATGCAAGCAATTGTAAATTCATTTTTAACATTTGGAGTCACCCCCTACTTTTTATAATATTTTTATATATTTTTTATATTCTTTTTTTATTTCTTCTATTGCTAATTTGAAATGATTTAGCAATAAACTTGATTTTTCCACATCTTTATCGCAAATAATACATTCAATATGCCCTTCATCAGCAACTACCTTTTCGAAATCAACACTTTGAAGTTTGTCCAAAGAATTAATCACAGCGATTGCATTTGAAGTGACTGCTGAACACACTATATCACTTCCATATTCGGAAAAATCGGCATGTCCTTTAAGACAAAACCCTTTCAATGAGTCGTCGTCATCATAGTAATATTTGACTTTTATCATAATATATACACACTATCCACAATTAAGCATTGATTTTTTCAACAATTAATTTTGTGAATGCTTGACGATGTCCTTGTTTTCTTCTGTAATCTTTTTTAGCTTTGTATTTGAATACAATAATCTTTTTAGCTCTTCCTTGTTTTAAAACTTTTGCTTGTACAGAAGCACCTTCTACTACAGGAGTTCCTAATTTAAGTTCTCCATCTTTAGAACAAGCTAACACATCATTTAATGTGATAGTATCTCCTTCATTTGCTTCAAGTTTTTCAACAAATATTACATCACCTTCAGAAACTTTATATTGTTTCCCTCCAGTTTTAACAACAGCGTACATCATTACACCTCCTCGGTCACAAACTCGCCAAATAAAGGCACTTTTTTATAAAATTTATAACAAAGATTTAAAACCTTAACTGTGCGGCACTACAATTAATAATTATATTATAAAAACACTGTAATGTCAACAAAAATATTCTAAATTACAATATTAATTTACACGCTTATAGATTGCACACTTATAGATTGCATGCTAAATTGCACTTATCTAATTAGTTTTTAGGTAGTGTAAAAAAAATTTTGTGTAAACTTCTTATTAATTATTTGAAAATCTATGAGTTTACAATAAAAATAAAAGTTTACACAAAATTTTAACACTGTCTATTTTTTCTATTGTTTAAAATATTCTTTGATGGAATAAATAATTTCTATAGACTTATTTCCTAGTAATACTTTATCCATTGTATGTTTTTTTATACTATCATATTTATCGAACATTTCTTTTGCAATTTCAAAGTCGTTATAAACTTTCCAATATCCACACATTAGGCATTTTTTATCAGAACAATCAATAAAATCTTTTACATCTTTTATTGGAATCCCAAGGAATACTCCTAATTCATGAGGGCAATTATATTTTGAATATCTAGTTTTTAATTTTTCTATACAATTTTCTACGCTTAAAATATCATAACCTAGTTTTTCTAGAAAGTCTTTATTTTCCTGTATTTTTATGCTGTTTTCTATAGAATTAAAATCATAAATCATAACTATAACAGCACTTTTATTTTCTCGTAAAGTGACAACTTCTAATTCAATTTCTTTTAAAAAATCTTTTCCATATTTCTGCCATCTATTATAAAGTAGAGCATTATTTTTCTTGATCGTTATAGTTGAAGCTGGTTTTAATTTCGAGATAACTGGAGATATCGCATATAACAAAAACATTTCCATAAATTCTTTGTCATCTAAAGAATTTAATTTATCATAAAAACTTAATTGTCCCATTTTTTATCTTGCTATATTCTTTCCAAATTCTATACACTCTTTGCCACAATCTCCTTCTGGATATCCATTCACTATCAAACCTTCACAAATCAAATTAGCTCCACAAGAAGACATTCTTTCTTCCCAATCTTTCATCCATTTACCATCACCCCAACCATATGAACCAAATAGAGCAACTTTTTTATTTGATACTTTTCCTTCTATACTTTCTATGAATGGATCAAATTCACTTTCTTCAAGAACTTCATCTCCCATTGCAGGGCAACCTAAAATTATTATTTCTTCATCATCAAATATATCAGCTTTTGCATCGCTTACGCTTATTAACTCTACATTTTTACCACTTTCTGTTATCCCATTTCCAATTAAATTTGCCATTTCTTCTGTATTTCCTGTTCCAGACCAATATACTATTTTCATAATCAAACTCTCCTTTTTGATATTTTTTATTTATTGATAATAATTATCATTATTATTTAATAGTATTTTATACTATATATTGTTATCTGTCAATAAATTTATACAAAAAAAATAGACCCTATAAATATTTTTTTATACGAAAAAAAACAGAAAGCCTTTTTCGAACAGGCTTCCTGCCACTAATCCTACTAAACTTTTGTACTCTACAACTTATAAAAAAATCCACTATTCCTCCCTAAAAAAATTAATAAACTAAAGTGAATCTCTTCACAGCTTGATTCTATAATATATAAATTGTTTTGTCAACATATATTGTATAATTATTTTCCTGAAAACGCTTAATATTTGTAAAAAAATACTGTGTATCTGAAAACGCTTAATATTTGTAAAAAAAATACTGTGTATAATATATTTATATCTAAGGTACAAATTAAATCTGTGATTAAGATTTATTTTTTTAGTACACAAAATAAGTTAATTTCCTTATTATGACATTTTTTTATTATATCCAAGGTACAAGTTCAACTTCTCCAAAAGATCTATATTTAAGTCTATTTGAGTATTCTCCTTTATATCCTATAATATTTAGTAAAACAAGTTCTACATATCTCGTGCCAATTGATATTATATTCCACATATCTTCAGCAGATAATATATGGATATTTGACTTAGAACTTGGATGTACAATAGAATTTCTATAGTAAATAAAAATGTCTACTCCATCTTCAAATTTATCAACGATGCAGTCGTCAAATATTTCTAACTCATCTTTTCCATAAGGTATCTTGCAAAATTCTAATAACATCTTTAGATTTTTAGAAGTAAAGTTTCTATCAAACTCTTTTTCGTCCAAAATATTATTTACTTCTACTAAAACTATGTATGACAGTGTTTCTAATGCAATTTGAATAGTTATTATATTATTCTCAAAAGTAATAGCATTCAAAGATTCTATATACCAGTTGATTACGCTTCTAATTGAGCTTG
>JAISUA010000158.1 GCA_031272305.1 Clostridioides sp. | reverse complement strand
AAGTCCTACACTATTCATCATACCTGATGGAGTTTCCCAAACTCTCATTCCACTGTTTCCATCTTTTTTTACAAGTGTAAGTCCTTTTGATCTTATTCCTCCAAGTTTTTCTATATCATATATCTCAGCATATTCTCTTCCAAATCCAAATGTACCTGAAGCCATTATTACAGGATTTTTAAAATTTATATCGCCAAATTTCACATTTAAATTAGTCATTGAAAATCACGTCCTCTCCCCAAAATACAGGACCATCTTTACAAGTTTTCTTGTTTCCATTTGTAGTCTTGCAAGTACATACCAAACATGCTCCTACTCCACAAGCCATATGATTTTCAAGAGATACTTGTATCTTTGTTTCTGTATTTTCAACCATTGATACTAGCTTTTTCATCATTGGAGTTGGACCACAAGTAAGTATATAATCATATTTTGTAACATCCAAAATATCTGTTATAAATGTATTTCCTGTTGTTGTATATAGATTGTCACAAACTTCTCTGTATTCATCTTCAAGTATAACCTTATTAGCAAATCCTAAATAAATATCACAGTTTTTTAATTTCTTAGCTACTAGATAAAGAGGTGCTATCCCTATTCCTCCACCTACAAGAGCTATTTTCCCTTCAACTTCTGTGAATCCATTTCCATAAGGACCTTCAAGGCTTATTTCATCATTTATTTTTAATTTACTAAAAATCTTCGTACCTTCTCCGAATACTTTGTACAAAAAAGTTATTCCTTCGCTATCAATATCAAATATACTTATAGGTCTTGAAAGAGTTGGATATGTGTCCCACGCTCTAAGCATATAGAATTGTCCCATTTTCCCTTTGAAATCTCCAGCAACTTTCATAAGGTACATATCGTCGCCTAAAAATTTATTTTCTATAATTTTATTCATATAATAATTCTCCAAATTTATCTAATTTAAAATATAATAGTATATTGTTTAATCTAAAAGTTTTCGCAATTCAACTTAAGCAGTTTGATTATAAGTGCCATTCTTACATACATTCCAAATTTAGCTTGTTCGAAATACACTGCTCTTTTATCGCTATCTACATCTGTTGAGATTTCATTTACTCTAGGAAGTGGATGAAGTATAAGCATGTCTTCTTTTGCATTATCAAGTTTTTCTTTATTCAAAATATATACATCTTTAAGTCTTTCATATTCTGATGAATCACTGAAACGCTCTTGTTGAATTCTAGTCATATACAAAATATCAACTTTAGGTATTGAACTTTCTAAATCACTTACTTCCATGTATGTTGAAGGATCAAGTTCATCTTTTATATAATCTGGCATCTTTAGCTCTTCTGGTGAAATAAATATAAATTTATTATTTTTATATCTAGCTAAAGTTTTCACAAGTGAATGAACTGTTCTTCCATATTTCAAATCACCACAAAGTCCTATAACTTGATTTTCTAGAGTATTCTTTAATGATTTTATTGTCAGTAAGTCTGTTAGAGTTTGAGTAGGATGCTGATTTTTACCGTCACCTGCATTGATTACAGGAACACTTGACACCAAAGCTCCTCTTGTTGCACTTCCTTCTTCGAAATGTCTCATAGCAATAATATCAGCATAATTAGATATAATTTTGATAGTGTCTTCTAGACTTTCACCTTTTGTTGTAGATGAAGAATTTGAATCTGAAAATCCGATTACCCTTCCTCCAAGTCTATTCATAGCAGCTTCAAAGCTAAGTCTAGTTCTTGTAGATGGTTCGAAAAATAATGTTGCAAGTAAATATCCGTCACAAATATGTGTATATTTTTTTGGTTCTTTTATAATATCACAAGCAAGTTCTAAAACACTGTTGATTTCTTCAACAGAAAAATCATCTGGTTGAATTAAATCTCTTGACTTAATATTTATCATTCTGTTCCTCCTTTTTAGTCTCTCTGGACTTAATTAAAAGTTAAAAATACATTCGCTTAATGTTACCACTTTTTAAATTTAAAGTCAAGTCATACGAGAAACTAATCTTATAAAAAAATAAATTTTTCCAATATAAAACTTAATGAAATGGATAAGATCTATCTTTTGACATAAAATTATTTTCATACTGAATTTATACATAAAAATACTGACCCCCTATCTTTAGATTTTTAAATCTAACTTTTGAGGGCCAGTTTATTCATAAATTTATTTTCCCATTTTATCCAACATCAAAAGTGCCAAAGCATTTATAAAAAATAACACTGATGTCACTTTTGTTACCTTACTTAGAAAAGCTTGTTTTCCCTTTGGTTTGAAATAAGTTTGGTTACCTTCTCCACCAAAAGATGTAGGTAAAGCACTCTTAGTATCTTGTGGCATAATACTTATTACTAATAGTATTCCTAATATAATCATAAGTATCATTAAAGCGGTTTTCATAATTATCGCCTCCTATTTTTTTAAGTTATAGAAAGAATCAAGACCACTATAAACTGCTGGTTCTCCAACTATTTCTTCTATTCTTAAAAGTTGATTGTATTTTGCTACTCTATCTGTTCTTGAAGGAGCTCCTGTCTTTATTTGACCTGCATTTGTAGCTACTGCTAAATCTGCTATAAACGCATCTTCTGTTTCACCAGATCTATGAGAAATAACAGCTGTATATCCCGCTCTTTTTGCCATTTCTATAGCATCTAATGTTTCTGTAAGAGTTCCTATTTGATTTACTTTTATTAATATAGAATTTGCTGTATCTTGTTTGATTCCTTTATCCAATCTTTCAGGATTTGTAACAAACAAATCATCTCCAACTATTTGAACAGTTTTTCCTAATTTGTCAGTCATCATCTTCCATCCATCCCAATCTTCTTCAGAAAGACCATCTTCGATTGAAATAATAGGGAAATCTTTCACCCAACTTGCATAAAGTTCAATTAATTCTTCTGCAGAAAGTGTTTTTCCTTCTCCTGCAAGAACGTATTTGTTAGTATTTGCATCGTAAAGTTCAGTAGCTGCAACATCTATTCCAAGCATAACTTCTTCACCTGGTTTGTATCCTGCTTCTTTTATAGCTTCAACTATAAGTTCTAATGCTTGTCTATTTGTTGCTAAGTTTGGTGCAAATCCACCTTCGTCACCAACGCTTGTAGCATATCCTTTTGCACCTAATACTTTTTTCAGTGAATGGAATACTTCTGCTCCCATTCTAAGAGCATGTCTAAATGAAAATGCTCCTACTGGAAGTATCATAAATTCTTGAACATCTACAGTATTATCTGCATGTTTTCCACCATTTAATATATTCATCATAGGTACAGGAAGTTGTTTTGCATTTATTCCTCCTATGTATTGGAATAATGGTAGACCAACTTCATCAGCTGCTGCTTTTGCAACTGCCATAGAAACTCCAAGTATTGCATTTGCACCTAAATTCGCTTTATTTTTTGTACCATCTAATTCTATTAGAAGTGCATCAAGTGAAGGTTGATCAAAAGCATCTAATCCTTCTACTTCAGGTGCTATTATTTCATTTACATTATCAACTGCTTTTTGAACACCTTTACCTAAAAATCTACTTTTATCTCCATCTCTAAGTTCAACAGCTTCAAAAGCTCCTGTTGAAGCTCCTGATGGAACTATAGCTCTACCTATTGCTCCGCTTTCAAGTTCTACTTCTACTTCTACAGTAGGATTACCTCTAGAATCTAGAACTTCTCTTGCATAAACTAATTCAATTGCTGACATAGCAAATAACCTCCATTTATTTAATTCAACATAATTTTTTAATATTAATTACTATCATTATGTCTTAATAACATAATTTTTTAATATTAATTACTATCATTACATCTTAATAGCCTAATTTTTTTAATATTAATTACTATCATTACATCTTAATAGCCTAATTTTTTAATATTAATTACTATCTTTATATCTTTATATACAGATTGTTAAAAATATCAAACACTATAATTATATCTTAATATAGTTGCTATTTCAATAATTATTTTATAAGTGATTTTCCTGTCATTTCTTTTGGCTTGTCAATATCAAGCATATCAAGTATTGTAGGTGCTATATCTGAAAGTTTTCCATCATCACTTAAATCTTTACCAATATATTTTTTACCTACCAATATAAATGGCACTTGATTTGTCGAATGTGCAGTAATTACTTTTTCTGATTTTTCATCTACCATATATTCTGCATTTCCATGGTCTGCTGTAATTATAGCACTTCCACCTTTTTGAAGTATCTTATCAATTATTTGTCCAACACAATCATCTACTGTTTCCACAGCCTTTATAGTTGGTTCTAACATACCTGTATGACCAACCATATCTGGATTTGCATAATTGATAACTATAAAATCATACTTATCTTCTTCTATCTTTTGCAAAGTTTTCTCTGTAAGTTCGTATGCTGACATCTCTGGTTGCAAATCATATGTAGCAACCTTTGGAGAAGCAATAAGAAGTCTATCCTCGTTTTCATTTGGTTCTTCGACTCCTCCATTGAAGAAAAATGTAACATGTGCATATTTTTCAGTTTCTGCAGCTCTAAGTTGAGTAAGACCAAGTTTTGAAATATATTCTCCTAAAGTATTATCAAGACTTTGTGGTTTGAATGCTACTTCTACATTTTTTATAGTTTCATCGTACTTCGTCATGCACACAAAATGAGTTTGTATATATTCTCTCTCAAATCCTTCAAATTCTTCGTCAACAATAGCTCTTGTAAGTTCTCTTGCTCTATCTGGTCTGAAATTGAAAAATATCACAGAATCACCGTTTTTTATAACTCCATCAGATTGTGTACTTTGTTCATACAAGTAATCTTTAAAATCGACATCTGCACTTATTTTTTCTTCAACTTTATCTAAATTTTCTTTATCTAAACCTTCTTTATCTGAATTTTTATTTTCAAATTCAAAATCTATAACAGTAGGTTCTATAAATTCATCTGTCTTTCCATTTTCATATGATTTTATAATTGCTTCTTGTACACTTTTTTCGTAATTTCCTTTTCCATTTACAATAGCATCATATGCAAGTTTCACTCTTTCCCATCTTTTATCTCTATCCATTGCATAATATCTTCCAGATACTGTAGCTATTTTTCCAAGCTCAATTTCCTCTGTAAGTTTTTGAATTTGACTAGCATAATTGATTGCACTTTTTGGATCTGTATCTCTTCCATCTGTAAAAATATGAATATATGCTTTTTCGACACCGAATTTTTTTGCCATAAGCAAAAGTGCTTCAAGGTGTTCTATATGAGAGTGAACTCCTCCATCTGATAACAATCCCATCACATGTAGAGAATGTTTAGTTGCATTTTTCATAGAATCTACTAACACTTGATTTGTAAAGAAATCGCCATCTTTTATAGATTTAGATATTCTAGTCAAATCTTGATATACAATTCTACCTGCACCTATGTTAGTATGACCTACCTCTGAATTTCCCATTTGCATATAAGGAAGTCCAACATCAAGTCCACTTGCATTTATTAAAGTTTTAGGATATTTTTCACTAAGCAATTTTAAATTTTTTGTATTCGCTTCTCTAACAGCGTTTCCGAAAGTTTCTTTTCTACAACCAAATCCATCCATAATTATCAATGCAACTGGTTTTTTCATATTTAAATCCTTCTCCTTGTATTTCAATAAAATTATTTAATAGTTTAACAGTTTAATGAAATCTTCTGGTTTTAAACTTGCTCCTCCAACCAATGCTCCATCAATATCACTTTCTGACATTATTTCTGCTATATTAGCTGGTTTTACACTTCCACCATACTGAATTCTTACTTCCTGAGCTACTTCTCCATATATTTTTTCTATAACTTGTCTTATATATGAAATAACATCATTTGCTTGTTCCTTTGTAGCAGTCTTTCCTGTACCTATCGCCCAAATTGGCTCATAAGCAAATACTATCTTTGTTAAATCTTCACTTGCAACACCTTGAAGTGCTTTTTTAACTTGATTTTGTACAAGTTCTTTTGTTTGTTCACTTTCACGTTGTTCAAGTGTTTCGCCAACACAAACTATAGGATCTATTCCTACTTCTATAGCCTTAAGTACTTTTTTGTTGACTGTTTCATCTGTTTCTGCAAAATAT
>JAISUA010000139.1 GCA_031272305.1 Clostridioides sp. | reverse complement strand
TAACCACAAACAGACCACTTGCTTTCACTTTTCTCTAACAATTCCTCAAAAATATATTCACATACTTCTTTTTGCGTTTTAGTATTTTGTAACTTTACTAAATCTGATTCTCTGTCAGTAAATTCGAAATATAAAGGTAATTCATTGAAATCCTCACCTAAAATAGGATGAATGTTTTCATTTAATAAACAATATGGATAAGGTAAACTCATAATAATTTTCAACTCCGTTAATAAATTTTTTAATAGTTTATTTTTTATATAAATATCTTGAATATGATGTAAATAAATCGAGTATATCTTTTATCGTTTGTAAGTTCATAATCTATCACCTCCAGAAAAAAAGATTTCTTCCTCATTCCTGAAAAAAATAAATTATGAAAACTCGCCCTATAGATTAAACTCTCTCTCACTAAATTATATCATATTTTCGACTTCATATTCCAAAAACTTTATATATATATTCCATACTTTATTCTAATTCTACCCTTTTTAGTTACATCTCCTATTTCAAGTAATTTTGATTTTCCCATTCCACGAACTGAGATTATATCGCCTTCACATACGTTTTTAGATACATTTTCGCAAATCTTATACGAAAGTTGAACTTTTCCTTGTCCAATCACCTCACTTGCTACTCTCCTTGAAATATTGAACATAGAAGAAACAACCGCATCAAGCCTACTTGAAGCGATTGTATCTGTTTTTTCTTTTAGTTTGTGTGTCGCTTTTGGTAATTCGTCCAAAGAAATTTTTTTCACGCTCACTGCTATTCTCCCTACTTTTGTCAAGTTGGTAAAAATAAAATCAGATATACTTTTTAGACAAATCAAATATGAGCAATCACAAACGAAAATATCTCCTATAACATCTCTTTTTATTCCTAGTCCTAATACTGCACCAAGCAAATCCCTGTGAGTGAGTTTTTCTTTTTCTCTATAATCAATCCTTATCGCTTCTAACACTTCTTCTCTCTCAAAACTTCCCCATTCTCGATTGACAAAAATAGCTACAACTCTTTCAGCGTCAGCAAAACCTCCATCAAAAATCATTTCTATATCATATTTATTTGAAAAAAATTCTTTTACTTCTATCGCTTCACTTGGCGTCAAAAACTTTGAGTTAGAGATTCCTTTTTTAGAAGCATAATTTTGTAAATCTTCTATTCTTGATAATAAATTACTTTCCATTCAAATTCTCCTTAAACATTGCTGCATTTTAAGCATTGCTACATCCTAAATATTACTATATTCTAAGCATTGCTATATCCTAAATATTACTATATTCTAAGCATTGCTACATCCTAAATATTACTACATTCTAAGCATTTCTATATTCTTTTATTGTTTCTATTCTTCTAATAAATAAAGCAAAGTCCTTATATCCTATAAATTTAGCATATTTTTCTATCTTATCGTCCGTTTTATCTATGTTATTTACTAAAAGATAGTCTGTATATTTGCTCATAAGTTCTTCTTTGAAAATTTTTATATCATATCCCAAAAATTCAGTTAATCTTTCAATTTCTAAAAAAAAATCGCCTTCTTCTTCAATCAAGAATTTATATAAATCCTCTATATATGGATTAAGTTCTATGATTTGTTTTATTGCTAACGATTCATTTGCTTTATTGATTAGTCCACTTTTGTAATTGTTGAACAATGCTTCTGCCATTTTTATATCCTCATCTGAAATAACAGAACCTACGCTAATTATACCATTTGATTTCAAAACATCAATTACAAAATAATGAATTTCAAAAAATTCTTCATACAAAAATTCACTCAAAGTTTCTATATATACTTTTAACTGCTCTTTTCTTGGGTCTTTTTCATAGTTTTTCATTTGTAATATGTTCTTTTTTATCTCATTTTTGTATTTTTCTATATCATTCATTTTTTTTTCGCAATATTCTATTTTATAGTTTTCTATATCGTTTTTATAGTTTTCTATATCGTTCATTTTATTTTTACAATATTCTACGTTACTTATATCATTTTTGTATTTATATGTTTCATTTGCATCATTCTTATATTTTTCCATATCGTTCATTTTAATTTTTGATTTATCAATTTGATTTAATTCGCTAGAAAAAAAATACTCATTTTTATTATTTTTTTTCTTCTTTTTATTTTTGTAACTTGACAGATTAGTTTTATTAAAATCTAATATTTTTTTCTTGAAAATGCTGTTTTTGTTTGAATTCAAATAAATATTCCTAAATGTATTTATATCTATAGTGAAAATACTGTAAGAAATAAATATCTCAACACTCAATTTCAACGCTTTATCTATATATTTATCCAATATGTAGACATCTTGCTCTGCAAGTCTTTTCTCTGATCTTATTACGTTTGCACATTCTTCAAAAAAATCTTCCTGTGCATTTTTAGCATTTATTTTGAAACTTTTTCTTATATCATTATAATTCACTCTTTTTAAATTAAAATTTATATTTACACCATTTATAGCAAATTCCATAATACTATCCCTCCATGTCAATATATCTATTCATCGTAAATTTTTTAGTCATAAAATTACTTCTACATAAAGTTTTGGTTCGAAGTGCGAAAATATCCGTTTTATATCTATGCACTTCTCAAAATATTTGCATCAAAATATTTATATAGGAATAAAAAACTTTTTACTTATATAATTAACCTCATATATACAAAAATCCTCTTTCAAATTAAAAAAGGTAGGTAAGTTATTAAAAATTTCATAACTTATCTACCTTTTCAAAATTAATAGAATGATTAAATTGTTTACAAAGAATTTTTATTTTACAGAAATCCTAATATTCCAATCAATATTGGTAAGAATACTGCTGGCAACAGGTTTGCAACCTTTATTTTGGTAAGATGTAGCATATTTAAAGATAATGCTATAATAAGCAAACTTCCAATACCAGTCATAGAATTTACAACAGGATCGCTAAGTAGATTTGTCAAAAACGAAGCTCCTAATGCTATTATTCCTTCATACACAACAACTGCTATTCCAGAAAACATTACACCTATTACCATGGACGCTGCAAAAATTATTGAAGATACTCCATCTAATATTGATTTTGCAAAAAGTGTTTGGTGTGTTTGTGTAAGACCACTTTCAAGGGCTCCTACTATAGACATAGCACCTACACAAAATATAAGGCTACTAGTAACAAATCCCTTTGCAATAGATATATTTTTGCTATCGCCTCTATTTTCTTCTATATCTATATTTTTATCGTCTTTTATATCAATATTTGATTCCTTATTTTTTGTTTTTGAAGTAATTTTTTGCAATTTGGATTCAATAAAACTTCCAAAACTATTAAGTCTTTTTTCTATATCTATAAGTTCTCCTATTAGTCCTCCAATAGTCAAACTAAAAATAGAAATAAGTGCATTTGTTTCTTTCAATGAACCTGCTATTCCTATTGCTAAAACGGCAAGTATAATACCATCTAAAATAGTTTTACTGACTCTTTCAGATAAACCTTTTTTTATTAGTATACCAACTAATGTTCCTAGAACTATAGCTGCTCCATTTACTATTGATCCTAATAATACCATATTTTTATTTTTTCTCCTAAACATTTTTCTAATATGTGTTTTTTAAGTAATTATAAATCTTCTTATAAAAAGTGACTAGAAAAATAAGTTTTTGAACTCCAAATCAATCATCAAAGTCAGATACCAAAAATCATATATTTTTTTATTTCACTTTTAAAGAACTTATCACTAGAAATTAATTATTTCTACTTCGTTATCAAGTGATTTCAAAAATTTATTGAAATCATTGAACGAAATATTGACCATTTTAGTATTAACATTTGGATGGAAGTTTAGATTTTCACCGTTCATAACATCTTTATCTATAAATAAATCCACTACACTTTCAGTATCATTTTTAAGTGAAAATGGATTTACACTTCCAGGAAAAAGTTTTAATACTTTATATAGTCTTTCTGAAGATGCAAAAGAAAGTCTTGTTGCACCTATTATATCTTGCAATTCTTTTAAATTTACATCTTTATCATCTTTAGCTACAATTAAATAATATTTATTTCCTTTTGCGTTTCTAAGGAATAAATTCTTACAATGATTTCCTTCGCAATAAATATCACTTGAAGGATCTTTTAAGATATTAAGTTGTTCAGCAGTGTATAGAGGTTCATGTTCAACAACTTTGTATTTTATATCTAAAGCATCTAGAGTTTCATAAACCTTATTTTCATTTTCTATTTGTAGCTGTTTTTGTTCTTCAGTAAGTTCAGTTAAATTTTCGTTACTCATATTTAACACCTCATCCTTTTCTATTTAGTATTGTTTAAATAACTAATTCAAAAACAAACAATTCAATTTTTATTTATAATATAGTTTTTATATTTTCTGCTGCTTTTAGAACTCCCATTTTTGAATGGTCAAATGTAAGTCCACCTTGAAAATACACATTATACGGTGGTCTAATCGGTGCATCAGCACTAAGTTCTATAGATGACCCTTGAACAAATGCTCCTGCTGCCATGATTACTTGATCAGCATATCCAGGCATATCCCATGGTACTGGTTTGACAAATGAATCAACTGGTGCAGCGAATTGTACTCCTTCACAGAATTTTACTACTTCTTCTGCATTGTTAAGTCTTACGCACTGAATTATATCACTTCTTATATCATCGTATTTTGGCAATACATCATAACCTAATTTTTCAAAGAATCTTGAACAAAAAATAGCACCCATAACGGCTTGAGAAACAACATAAGGTGCCATAAAAAATCCTTGTAATACACTTCTTGTTGTTCCGAAAGTAAGTCCACATTCTTTACCAATTCCAGGAGATGTGAGTCTATAAGATATAAGTTCTATTAAATCTTTTTTACCTACTATATATCCTCCTGTCAAAGCAAGTCCACCTCCAGGATTTTTTATAAGTGAACCAGCCATAACATCTGCTCCTACATCTGTCGGCTCTTTGATGTCTAAAAATTCTCCATAACAATTATCTACCATAACTATGAGATTTGGATTTATACTTTTTACAACTGCTATAGCTTCTTCTATATCATCAATTGAAAGAGATTTTCTCCATGAATATCCCTTTGATCTCTGCATCATAATTAATTTTGTGCGTGAATTTATTTTTTTCTTGATT
>JAISUA010000125.1 GCA_031272305.1 Clostridioides sp. | reverse complement strand
TTAATGAAAATGAAGCTTGTATAAGAAAAATTCGAATCAAAATCAATGTACAAGAAATGTGTAACTAATGTACATCGAAGTTTTGATTCGAATTTTTTGCATCTTAAATAAACTTTTTTGCATCTTAAATAAACTTTTTTTGCGTCTTAACAAACTTTTCTTAAAAAGGGTTCTATAATATTTTAGTAGAAGTTGTATAAAAAGAAATCTAAAAAACGAAACGTTCTGTAGTAGTTTATTACAGAACATTTCTTTTTTTATTAAATTTATTTATTTTAGTTTGAGAATTTTCTATGTTTAGTTTTTATTTCTATTATTTACCTAATTTAAAATAAGGAATTGCAAGTAGCCATTTACAATTTTTTTATAAGCCACTGTAAGCGACCATTAGAAGGATTTTTTTCGTATTTCAAAATAGCATCGAATTTGTTGCCGTCTTTTCCTTTTAAGGATTTTACAGTAGCTTCTCCTTTTTTTAGTAAACTTTTAACCATTGTTTTGTTTGGTTTCTTGCTGAAATTAGCTAGTACTTTATCATTAATTTCGATTTTGTAATCGCAATTCGAAGAATTTTCACAGAAAAAACCAAGTTCATTTTGATAAACATCATTTCCACAAAGAGGACATTTTCCAAGGGAAACATCTTTTGAATTATGTTTATCGTTTGATCCAACTCTAGAACTTGTTTTAGATTTTGTATTATTTTTAGAGCTTGAAACAGATTTAGTTTTTGAATCAGTTTTCGATTTAGTTGATTTCGAATTTCCAGAAGTTTTGTTCTGTGAAGTCTTTGCTTTTGTAAATTTTTTGGTTTTAGGATTATAGTAATATTCTTCAGTGTTTATTTTTCTAGGAATATCATTTTTTATTATTTCGACATTTCTATATATAAAATTAAATATATTAGAAAGATATTCTTTCTTTGTGTAATCACCTTTTTGAATATCGCTTAGATTTTTCTCCAACTTGCCAGTATAATCGACGTCGAAAAGTTCTTTTACAGGAAAAATCTCAACTAAGTTTATTCCAAGTTCAGTTATAGAATAAGATTTACCTTTCTTTTTTACATATCCGACAGTTTCAATTTTTTTGAGTACTTCAGCTCTTGTACTTGAAGTACCTATTGAATATCCAGATAATACTGTTGTGTCGTCATCAGGTACGTTTTTTCCGCAATTTTTCATTGCTTTTAGTAGAGTATCTTCTGTATATGGTTTTGGTGGAGTAGTTTGCTTCTCAACAGACTCAATTTTAAGGACATCAACTACTTCTCCTTTATCTACATAAGGAAGTAGACTGTCTTTTTCCTCTTTGCCGAAAACTTCTAAAAATCCTTTGTTCTTCAAAACCTTCCCTTTTGTCAAAAATATATGAGAAGATGGTTTTTCTAATGTTAGCTCATCACAAGTTACAACTGTTTTTATTTCAGTATTTTCATATTCTGCAGGTGGCATAAAATTTGCTATAAATCTATTTTTTATTGCATTATATACAATTTGTTCATCAGATGTAAGTGATTTTGGTATGATGTATGTAGGTGTGATTGCACTATGTGAATCAACCTTTGATGAATCAAAAACTCTTTTTGTTTTAGCAAACTTTATTTTATTTTCGTAAGGAAGACCTATTTTTAATTTGTTTAAAGTTTGTTCTGCCTTAGACGCCAAACTTTCTTCAAGATAGATTGAGTCAGTTCTTGGATAAGTTATAAATCCACCCTTTCCTTTTCCTTCGTAAAGAGATTGGCAAATTTTCAAAACCTTATCAGAAGTAAAACCAGAGTATTTCGAAGTTATATAACCTTGCAAAGAAGTCAAACTGAAAAGTTTTGGTGCATATTCTTTGGAAGTAGTGACTTTTTTATTTTTTATCTGAGCTTTGTCAGCTTGTATTGCAGATATAATCTCATTTGCAAGCTCTAATGAAGTAATTCTTTCGTTAGCGTGCGAATTGTTATCTTTAGAATCATTATCTTCGAAAGTATTTATTTTAGAGTCAATATTTAGAGTATTTTTTGAATCTTTATTACAAACTATAGAATCTTTTTTTGTGTTATTAATCAGTGAATTATTTCTAGATAGATTTTTTTTGAACCTAGAAATATAATCTTCATCTATAACTAGCTTTCCTGTATATTCTCCATTATTGGCTTTAAATTTTCCATCTATCTCATAATAAATTTGTGGTACGAAATTTTTTATTTGAGAATCTCTGTCATAAATTAATTTTACAGTTGGAAGTATGACTCTACCAATATTCAAAAGTTTGCCATTGCCATATTTCAAAGTTGCGACTGATGTAAAATTTATTCCTATAAGCCAATCAGTGATAAGTCTAGTATATCCTGCTGCTTGAAGATTTCTCATTTGCTCCTCATCTTTGAGAGAGGATAGACCTCTTTTGATATCTTCAGGAGTCCATTCATTCACAAGTATTCTTTTGACTGGCTTTTTATTTTTTGCTTTCAGAAAAATTAGAAAAGCAATAAGCTCTCCTTCACGATCATTATCAGTCGCATTTATTATGTATTCTATATCATTTCTTTTTATTAATTCTGAAATAATGTCGAATTGTTTTTTCTTGGACTTATCTACTTTGAATTTGAATTTTTCAGCTGGGAAAAAAGGAAAGTTATTTATTTTCCACGAACCTGAATATTTTGCTTTGTCGTAATCTTTCATATCGTAAAGTCCAACAAGATGACCTACTGCATATGTTACTATATAGTCATTGCCTTGAAAAAAACCATCGTTTCTTTTATTTGCACCCAAAAAAGATGAAATAGTTTTTGCTACTGATGGTTTCTCGGCTAAAATCAATTTCATATTTGTAATTCATTCCTTTCATTTTTTAAGGCACGATGTAGTATGATACCTATATATATTACATAAAAAATAAAAATATCTTCTTGCTATTTTTCCGTCTTTAACGGAAGTGTCAAAACGTAGTTTGACATGGAGTACTCCTTCCTTATTTATATTTAATTTGTTGATTTTGTTTATGTCTATATTTTACGCACCAAACTATATGATATTGGATTGCATAGACATATCATTATCCGTGTTTAACTTCTGACATTTAAAATATCACCTATCAGTATTTTAACATAAGTAAGTGAATGGGGCAATTCATCTCGGCACTAAAGTATCAAGTATTCTTGATTTTTAGATAAAAATTAACTAACTAATTAAGTTAAATAAATAATAAAAATCAGAGTTTATGACGAAAATAAGACTTATAGGAACTTGAAATAAAACCAAGGAAATAAGTCTTGATATTCGAACGTAAATTTTCATTTTTCAATGAAAATTTAGTTCTCATAATAATTGTCACAAGAATAGTTCACATTAAACTTTGTATCTAAAATAATTGTTGCGAAAAAAGTTTATATATGAAAACTTAAGTTTTTTTACAAAAATATAACATTGAAATTGAATTAAATTGAAATGAATTTATAAAAATTCACATAAATTTATTAAGAATTGGTTGAGAAATATGTCAAACTAATGCTATAATAAGTAGTAGATGAATCTTAACATTATATTTTGAATAATTAAAGAGTAATCGAAAAGGTATAATATCATTATAAAAACTAAACAAGATAAGTTAGGAATAGTGATGATAAGTATTCTTAGTACAAGCGAATCATAAATATGTCATCCAAGAAAAATAAAAAATTAACAAATTGCAACCTAAAAACAAGAAAGAATACTGATCAAATAAATTTTAAATTAAAGTCTATTCCGAAATGTGAAAATTAATAACAAAATAAATTTTGATGGGAAAAGGAGAGTAAAATGATAGAAACAGGGTTAAATCAAGAAACAGTGCAAGTAATAGATGATTATGAAGAATTATTTCAATATAAAGTAAATGGGAAAATATCATTTGAATTAAAGAATAGGATAAAGTTTTTTCAAATAAAGTCACGGATCATAAAAATCCATACTATAAATGGTAAAATCGAAACATTTTATGGTTCAATGGATGAGTTAGATAAAGAGTTATCAGGAGATGGATTTGTGAGAATACATAAGTCTTATCTTGTTAATTCTAAATATGTAAAACAATTTAGTCACAATAAAGTCCTTCTATATGATGAATCAGAACTTCCAGTAAGTAGAACTTTTTCAAAATCAGCAAGACAATTCTTTTTAGAAAAAATATCACATATGAAAAATAAAGGGTAAATTAATAAATTTTCAAGTTTAATTGTGTAAGAAATATAATTTTTTATCTGTATTTTTATACTAATAATTTAGGTGTACAATCAATAATGCAATTTATAATTAAATTTTAGGAAGGCAATGTAATGCAATTTATAATTTATATAAGAATTTTGATTATGTTTGAACATTCTGCTCTAATTTGATATAATTATCTAATGTGATAATGTAAAAAATTAAGGAGATATATTATAGATGAGTAACAGAAAACAAGTAAATCTTTCCATAGAAAAAATACAAGAACAAGATAGATATATTGAAGCAATTCATAGAATAAATGAAAGTTATTTCAACGAAACAGGTAAAAGAAAAAAAGTATATCTTGCTACTTTTGGATGTCAAATGAATGAGCATGATTCTGAGAAACTTTTTGCTATGCTTGAAGAAATGGGATATGACAGAGCTATAAATTCTTTTGAATCAGACCTTGTTATATATAACACTTGTGCAGTTAGAGAAAATGCTGAACTTAAAGTATATGGAAATCTAGGACAATTGAAGCACGAAAAACAAAAAAATAAAGATATGAAGA
>JAISUA010000124.1 GCA_031272305.1 Clostridioides sp. | reverse complement strand
TTAATGAAAATGAAGCTTGTATAAGAAAAATTCGAATCAAAATCAATGTACAAGAAATGTGTAACTAATGTACATCGAAGTTTTGATTCGAATTTTTTGCATCTTAAATAAACTTTTTTTGCGTCTTAACAAACTTTTCTTAAAAAAGCTCTATAATATTTTAGTAGAAGTTGTATAAAAAGAAATCTAAAAAACGAAACGTTCTGTATCGTAGTCTTCGCAGAACATTTCGTTTTTTTGCTTAAAAAAACTTATTAAATTTTTATGGAAAGTTTTATTGTATTGATATATAATGTAGATAAATGCTGAACGTAAGAAAAATTGTCCTGTATTTAGGACTTTTTTAAGTGATTCATAAATTAAAATAAATAAAAATTCATCTAAAAAGCAAAAGAACCTCTCGACTTCAGTCGTGGAAGGTTCAGTAGATAAAAGCTATTTTAAAGAAAGAGAAGTTTTGAATAAAAATCATAAATAATATAAATTAAATTTTTAAACGTAGTAAAAAAGTTGCTGGTGTAAATTAAAGTTTACACAAAAATCTTGATACTATCAAAAATAATTAAAAAAACTTAAAAAATCAGTAAACAAAAATAGTTATAGTTGAAAAGGAGTTATAAATGAAAAGAATTGGAATAATAGGAGCGATGGACGAAGAAATTAGGATTTATACAGAACTTATGAAAGACAAGCAAGTTCTTTGTAAGGCGGGTTTAAATTTCAATATAGGAAGTCTAAATGGAAAAGATGTTGTTGTCGTTGAATGTGGTATAGGAAAAGTAAATGCAGCACTTTGCACTCAAATTCTTATCAGTGAATTTGATGTGGAAGCTGTTATAAATACTGGTGTAGCAGGTGCTTGTTACGATGAACTTGAAATAAATGATATAGTAATATCTACAGATGCGTTAGAACATGATTTCAATGCTACTTTTGCAGGTCATGAAAGAGGAGAAATTCCAAGATTAGACACATCTATATTCAAAGCTGATGAAAGACTAGTAGAATTAGCATACAATGCTTCTTTAGGTCATAGTGATTACAAAGCATACAAAGGAAGAGTAGCTTCAGGAGATGTTTTTGTATGTTCAAAAGATATAAAAGATGATATAGTAGAAACTTTTAAAGCATATTGTGTTGAAATGGAAGGTGCTTCTATTGCACATGTTTGCTATCTAAATAAAATTCCATTTGTAGTTATAAGAGCTATGTCAGACAAAGCAGATGACAGTGCAGAAGTAACATTTGATGAATTTGTTATTCAAGCAGCACACAACGCTAAAGATTTGGTTTTAAAAATGTTAGGAGGCATGTAAAATGAGTGAAATAATAAAAGAAAATACAGAAATTAAATGTAGTGATTTAGTTGGAGAAAAAAGTAATACAGAAAAGAAAATTATATTTTCAGGGGCACAGCCTTCTGGTAAGATGACTTTAGGAAATTATCTTGGAGCTATCAAAAATTGGACAATGTTCCAAGATGATTACGAATGTTATTATAGTGTGGTTGATCTTCATGCGATTACAGTTCCTCAAGATCCAGCAACTTTGAGAAGACAAACTTTTGAACTTTTAGCACAATATATAGCGTGTGGAATCGATCCAGAGAAGTGTACACTTTTCATTCAATCTCATGTCATAGAACATCTTGAGCTTATGTGGGTTCTAAATACTATGACATATATGGGCGAATTAAATAGAATGACACAATTTAAAGATAAAGCCAAGAAGAGTGAACTAAATTTAAATGCAGGTCTATTTACTTATCCAGTACTTATGGCTGCTGATATTTTGTTGTATCAAGCTGATTTAGTACCTGTTGGAGAAGATCAAAGACAACATATAGAATTAACTAGAGATTTAGCAAATAGATTCAACAATAGATTTTCAGACACTTTCAAAATTCCAGAAGGATTTATGCCAAAAGAGGCAGCAAGAGTTATGAGTTTACAAGATCCTTCTAAGAAAATGTCCAAATCTGACAGCGATCCAAATGCATTCATTTTACTTGCTGATGATTCAGATGCTATCGCTAGAAAAATAAAGAGAAGTGTTACTGATTCTGTAGGTGTTGTTAGATATAGCGACGAACAAGCAGGAATAAAAAATCTAATTGATATTTACGCTAATCTTTCAGGAAAAAGCGTAGAAGAAATAGTTTCTATGTATGAAGGAAAAGGGTATGGAGTTTTCAAACAAGAAACAGCAGAAATTGTTGTTGAGACACTTAGACCAATAAGAGAAAAATATCTATATTTACTTGAAAATAAAGATTACTTGAAAGAAATCTACGCATCTGGAGCTGTGAAAGCACAAGCTAAAGCTAGAAAAACATTGAGAAAAGTATACAAAAAAATCGGATTTGTAGCTAGAGAAAGATAATATTTAGAAATATTTTATAAGCTTTTGTATTTTTGATGAGGGCGTCTGTTTTCAGACGCCTTATCTAGCTAAAGATTATATAAAATTAAAATTTGGAGGTTGTTTTGGTTTATTTAGTTTTAATAGTTGGTCTTATTGCACTAGATCAAATATCGAAAATGTTAGTTGTGAATTATGTAAGACCTATTGATACATTACCTGTCATAGATAAGTTTTTTCATTTGACATATGTTGAAAATAGAGGAGCAGCATTTGGATTTTTCAAGGATAATCAAATGATTTTTGTAATAATTGCAATTATAGCTACTTTATTAGGATTATATTATTTACTTATAAAAAAACAATCAGCGTTTTTTAGTGTGATAATTAGCCTTATTGTTGCAGGTGCTATAGGAAATATGATAGACAGGGTAAGAATAGGTTATGTAATAGATTTTTTGGATTTTAGATTTATTTGGCAGTATGTTTTCAATGTTGCAGATTCATATTTAGTTGTTGGAACAATATTGTTATGCGTGTATATTCTATTTGTAGATGGAAAGGCGAAACAAAATGAAACAAAATGATGATTTTATACAAAACAAAGCTTTAACTGAGAATAATAATAATATATTTTTTGAGATTGAGAATGAATTTGAAAATGCTATTGAAAATAAGGTTGAAAACGAGATTGAAAATGGTATTGAAGATGAGGTTGAAAACGAGAACAAAAAAGAGATCGAAAATGAGGTTGAAAACGAGAACAAAAATGTGATTGAAGACGAGATTGAAAATCCTAAAATTTTTTATACAGATTCCAGCGATGAAAATAAAAGGTTGGATGTATTTTTGTCAGAAAATCTACCTGATTTTTCAAGAAGTTTTATTCAAAAGTTAATTAAAAAAGGTGAAGTTTTGGTAAATGGAAAAGTAGAAAAATCAAAATATCTACTTAAAAAAAATCAAGAAGTTAAAATTTCTATAGAGATTAGTTCAAAAATTAATATTGAACCTCAAAATATTCCAGTTGAAATTGTATATGAAGATGAAGATATAATTGTCGTTAATAAAGAACAAGGAATGGTAGTGCATATGGGAGCTGGCAATTATGATGGAACTCTTGTAAATGCACTACTTTATCATACGAATGGTAAGTTATCTAGTTATAATGAGGATGATAAAAGACCAGGAATTGTGCATAGGATAGATAAGGATACATCAGGTCTTTTAGTTGTATGTAAAACAAATAAAGCACATAAAATATTGGCAGAAAAATTTTCTACGCATGATATAAAAAGAGAATATCACTTTATTTGCAATGGAATATTAAACGAAAGTGTAACTGTAAATGCAAATATAGGTAGAAATCCTAATGATAGATTGAAAATGGCTGTTGTTCCAAATGGAAAAAGAGCTATTACTCATTTTGAACCTATAAAAATCTTTGATAAATACACATATGCAAAAGCAACTCTTGAAACTGGAAGAACACATCAAATAAGAGTGCATTCTGCATATATCAAACATCCACTTTTAGGAGATAAAGTCTATGGAAACAAAAATGAAAAAATAAAAGCAAATGGACAGACTTTGCACGCCAAAACTTTAGGATTTGTACATCCAACAAAAAATATATACATGGAATTTAATTCGGAATTACCAGAATATTTTAAGGAACTGCTGAAAAAGATAAATTAGAAAATGATAATTTATCTTAATTTTAGAAATAGCAAAAGATATATGTGGATAAAAACAGCAAAAGAAAATTTTGTTATTATAATATAAATATTGTTATGGTAGGAGGTATAGATGTGTTTGTAAATAAAAACACATAAAATTATCATGGGAGAAAGATCACAGATTATGGATAAAACTCAAATTTCGAGAGCTATAACTAGAATAAGTCACGAAATAATTGAGAAAAATAAAGGAATTGAAAATGTTGTAATCATTGGTGTGAGAACAAGAGGAATACCTCTTGCAGAGAGAATCGCACAGAAAATAGGAGAAATAGAAAATCAAAAATTACAAACAGGAACAATAGATGTTACTCTTTACAGAGATGATTTAGATAAATTTAAAGAAACTCCAGTTGTCAAAGGATCGTTTTTAGATTTTGATATTCATGGAAAAATCGTAGTGCTAGTTGATGATGTTTTATATACTGGAAGAACTGTAAGAGCAGCACTTGATGCAATAATAGACATAGGACGTCCAAGTGCAATACAACTTGCTGTATTAGTTGATAGAGGTCATAGAGAGCTTCCTATAAGAGCAGATTATGTAGGAAAAAATGTACCTACATCACGAAGTGAAGAGATAACAGTGAGAGTAGAAGAAATAGATGGTGAAGATTCAGTAACAATAAATAAATAGTAAGAGTAGAATAAATAGATGGCGAAGATTAAGTAACAATAAATAGTGAAAGTAGAAGAAATAAAAGCCGAAAATTAAGTAACAAGGAATAAATAGTTAGTATTGATTAGTAAGGAGATATTTAAAATGAAAATTATTTTGGCATCAGCTTCTCCAAGAAGAAGAGAAATTTTACATAGATATCATTTGGATTTTCAAGTGATAAAAGCAGATATAGATGAATCTATGTTAGAACAAGAATCTCCAATCGATCTAGTGAAAAGATTATCTTTTGAAAAGGGAATGTTTGTTGCAAAAAAGAACAATAATGATTTAGTAATAAGTGCCGATACTATAGTTGTTTTAAATGATAAAATTTTAGGAAAACCTTTGAATAGATTAGAGGCTTTTGAGATGATTTCGAGTCTATCAAATAAAAAACATAAAGTAATAACAGGATTTTCACTTATAAATTTAAGTAATAATAAAATAATAAACGATTTTGTTGTTACAGAAGTTAAATTTAAAAAATTGACTGATAAAAATATAAATGATTATTTGGATACAGGAGAATACGTTGATAAAGCCGGTGCTTATGGCATACAAGGTTATGGTGCACTTTTGGTTGAAAGCATAGAAGGTGATTTTTTCAATATAGTAGGTTTTCCGATTTCTAAGGTAAGCGATCTATTAAGAAGTGAATTTCATATAGATTTATTAAAACAAGAACATTTTTTATAAAAATTGAAATTTTGTTCGGAAATTTACCGTTTTTTATAGTATAATAAAAGAAGACTTATAGGAAGTTGAAATAAAATTAAAAAAGTATAATTAAGCAACAAAATTATAATTTCTAAAATTCTTAGGAAAAACATATTGAAAAAAAGTATAAAAAATATTTATTTGGAGGAATTTTAAATGAAAACTGATATTCAAATAGCACAAGAAGCACAACCAAAACATATTAAAGAGATAGCATCTAAATTAGGTCTTAGTGAAGATGATATTGAACTTTATGGAAAATATAAAGCAAAAATCGATTACAATTTACTAAAAAAACCTACTGGAAAGAATGCAAAGCTTATACTTACAACTGCCATCAATCCTACTCCTGCTGGAGAAGGAAAAACTACAACAACAATAGGAGTTGCAGATGCTTTATCACTTTTAGGAAAAGATACTGTTGTTGCACTTAGAGAACCTTCTCTTGGTCCAGTATTTGGTATAAAAGGTGGAGCAGCTGGTGGAGGTTATGCTCAAGTTATTCCAATGGAAGATATAAATCTACATTTTACAGGAGATTTTCACGCTATAGGTGTAGCAAATAATTTATTGGCAGCTATGATTGACAATCATATTCATCAAGGAAATAAACTTGGAATTGATCCTAGAAGAATTACTTGGAGAAGATGTGTCGATATGAATGACAGACAACTTAGAAATATAGTTGATGGTCTTGGAAAAAAAGTAGATGGAGTTCCTCGTCAAGATGGATTTGACATAACTGTTGCATCAGAAGTTATGGCAGCATTCTGTCTTGCAAATAATATAGCCGATCTTAAAGAAAGATTAGGTAGAATAATAATTGGATATACTTATGATTCTAAACCAGTGACAGCAAAAGATTTAAAAGCGAATGGAGCAATGGCAGCACTTTTGAAAGACGCTCTTAAACCAAATCTTGTACAAACATTAGAAGGAACACCGGCGTTTGTTCATGGAGGACCTTTTGCAAATATCGCTCATGGTTGCAACTCTGTCATAGCCACTAAAATGGCAAGACATTTTGCTGATTATGTAATCACAGAAGCAGGTTTTGGAGCTGATTTAGGTGCAGAAAAATTCATAGATATAAAATGTAGAATGGCTGATATAAAACCAGATGCAGTAATAATTGTAGCTACTGTAAGAGCGTTGAAATACAATGGTGGAGTAGATAAAAATTCTTTGAATGAAGAAAACTTAGAAGCTCTTGAAAAAGGACTTCCAAACTTATTGAAACATGTTGAAAACATAACTAAAGTATTTGGTTTGCCAGCAGTTGTTGCTATTAATAAATTCCCTCTTGACACTCAAAGAGAACTTGATTTAGTAGAATCAAAATGTAAAGAATTAGGTGTAAATGTTGCTGTGTCAGAAGTATGGGCAAAAGGTGGCGAAGGTGGAAAAGCTGTAGCCAAAGAAGTACTTAGACTTATAGAAGAAGGAGAAAATAATTTTAACTTTGCATATGATGAAAATATGAGCATCAAAGAAAAAATGAATGCTATAGCAACAAAAATTTACGGAGCTGATGGTGTAGATTTTACAAAAGAAGCAGAAAAACAAATTCTTGATATAGAAAAATTAGGATTTGGAAATTTACCAATATGCGTTGCTAAAACACAATATTCTCTTTCTGATGACCAAACATTACTTGGAAGACCAGAAGGATTTAGAATAACTGTTAGAGAAATAAACGTTTGTTCAGGAGCAGGATTTATAGTCGCACTTACAGGAGCTATAATGAAAATGCCTGGACTTCCAAAAGTTCCATCAGCAGAAAAAATAGATGTAGACGAAAACGGTGTAATCTCAGGATTATTTTAGTATTAAAAATATATATAAGAAATGAAAAAACTTCATTTTGAAGGGAGGAATACCTAATGAAATTTGCGGAGCAGAGTTGTATAGAATTTATAGAAAGACTGTCTTCTAAAGATTCGATGCCAGGTGGAGGTGCAGCTACAGCACTTGTTGGAGCATTGGGAGTAGCACTTGCAGGTATGGTTACATCTCTTACTAGAGGTAAAAAAAATTTCATCAAA
>JAISUA010000118.1 GCA_031272305.1 Clostridioides sp. | reverse complement strand
CTCCTGTTGTTCCTGTCGCTCCTGTACTTCCTGTCGCTCCTGTTGGTCCTGTGATTGATACTCCAGTTCCTGTTTCTCCTGTTGCTCCTTTCGCTCCTGTTACTCCTGTCACGCCTATTCCTGTTGCTCCTGTACTTCCTGTCACTCCTATTCCTGTCGCTCCTGTTGCTCCTGTGACTGCTAAAAAAGAACTTATAAGAGGTAATTCTTTTATTAATGTTTCCACTATAATACCTCTTAATTTATGTTCTAAAATATTTGTTATACATGATAACTCTTCTTTTAGTGTTCTATCTATATTACATTTTATTTTTTCTTGTAAGGCATTTCCATTGCAACGAGTATTATTGCAATTATATTGATTACTAGAACAATTGCAATAATATCCATTAGTTAAAGTATTGCAGTTATTCTTTGACTTAGAGTTTGCTTTATAACAACATTGATTGTAATTATTATTTTGCTTATTATTCAACAAATTCACCTCCTATGAGAATTTACCTAGTTAGTTTTGTTTAAAATAGCGATAAGTCTTGATGAACACAAAATTTTATCACATATTCTCTTAGTTTAATATATTATAAATCCGATAAATGTTTACAGTGTTAATATGAAATTAATAAATTAAGACTCTATAATATTTGGCTCTATAATATTTGGCTCTATAATATTTTAGTAGGAGTTGTATAAAAAAAGAAATCCCTTATAATGTTACGTAACACACGAAACATTATAAGGGATTTCCATAATTAATTATCCACAATCAAAAATCAAAAGAATTTTTGGGATAAATATTTATTCTATAAATCTATCAATATTCTAGTTATAATAGGAATGAAATTTCCACTATCTCTGAAATTCTTATCTCTTCTTTTTATCAAAAGATAAGTAAATCCTGTAAGAACAAGTCCAACTATTGCACTTACAACTTCTACATTGATATTTGCTCCAAATCCAAAACTTTTTAGCAAATAATTTGAACCTATCGTTCCTATCAAAAGTGCCATCAGTGGAAATAAATAAACTATAGCTGTAGCTTTTAGTACATTGACACTTTCCATATTTACTTCTACCAAATCACCCATCATTGCACCGTAAGAATTGTCAGCTTCAACAACAATATATCCACTTTCTGTGGATAAAGTCTTGCATTTTCCACAGTGTTCACAAGCTGAGTGTTGCTTAATTCTAACTTTTGCAGTCTTTTCGTCTACAATTTCTACAATGTATCCTTTTTCTAACACTAAAAATCCTCCTTGTACATATCCACATATGCACATTAACATCTGTTTATTTCAGATTACTTTTTCTTATTTGTATTCCTAATTCTTCTAATTGTTCTTCTTCTGCTTCTGTTGGTGCATTTGTAAGAGGACAAACAGCATTTTGATTTTTAGGGAATGCTATCACTTCTCTTATGTTATCTTGTTTTGTAATAAGCATAACAAGTCTATCCAAACCAAATGCAAGTCCAGCGTGTGGAGGTACACCATATTTAAACGCTTCTAACAAATATCCAAATCTTTGTTCTACTTTTTCTTCTGACAATCCTAGAACATCAAACATTTTTTGTTGTACTTCTGGATCTGATATTCTTATACTTCCTCCACCTATTTCATAACCATTCAAAACAATATCGTAAGCTCTAGCTCTAAGAATTGATTTGTCTTCTACATCCAATCTATCTATATCTTCAAGAAGTGGTGATGTAAATGGATGGTGAGCTGCTGAATATTTTCCTGTTTCTTCATCTTGTTCGAATAGAGGGAACTCTGTCACCCACAAAAATTCATACACATCTTTGTCCATTAGTCCAAGTCTGTTTGCAACTTCAAGTCTAACTTGTCCTAAAGATTCAAGCACTACTTTGTCGCTATCTGCAACAAATAATAGTAAATCTCCTTCTTTTGCATCCATTCTTTCAAGTATAGCCTTCACTTCTTCTTCACTGAAGAATTTTAGAATAGGAGATACTATTCCTTCTGAAGTTATTTTCATCCAAGCAAGACCTTTCGCTCTGTAAGTCTTAGCATGGTCTTCTAAGCTAGTTATTTGTTTTCTAGTGAAAGAATCAGCGTGAGATTTTACATTGATACCTCTTACACTCTTTCCTTCTACAGTGCTATCTGAAAATACTTTGAAACCACAGTTTGCTACTATATCAGATATATTTTTGATTTCGAAACCAAATCTCAAATCCGGTTTGTCTGAACCGTAATTTTCCATAGCATCTTTGTATTTCATTCTTCTAAATGGAATTTGAACATCTATATTTAGTGTTTCTTTGAATATATCCTTTAGAAGTCCTTCCATTGTTGATATTACATCATCTTCTTCAACAAATGACATTTCACAGTCTATTTGAGTAAATTCTGGTTGTCTATCTGCTCTCAAGTCTTCATCTCTGAAACATTTTACGATTTGGAAATATCTATCCATTCCTGATACCATAAGCATTTGCTTAAATAATTGAGGTGATTGAGGAAGTGCATAGAATTTTCCTTGGTTCACTCTACTAGGTACAAGATAATCTCTAGCTCCTTCTGGAGTCGGATTGATTAAGAAAGGTGTTTCTATTTCGCAAAATCCTAAATTAGAAAGATATCTTCTAGTTGCATTAGTTACTTTTTGTCTTGTAAGTAAATTCTTTTGCATTCTTGGTTTTCTAAGATCTAAGTATCTATATTTTAATCTAAGAGCCTCTGAAACATCATCGTCATCTTTTATATAAATTGGTGGTGTTTGTGATTTTGATAATACTCTAAGTTCAGATGCAATTACTTCTATGTCACCTGTTTTCATATTAGGATTTTTTGATTGTCTTTCAGATACTTTTCCTACTACTGCTATGACGTATTCTGAACCTAATTTTTCAGCTTTTTCAAATGCTTCTTTGCTTACTTCTGTATCAAAAATTATTTGTGAAATTCCTTTTATATCTCTTATATCTACAAAGACAAGTCCACCTAAATTTCTTTTCTTTTGAACCCATCCCATAAGTGTTACTTCTCTACCTATATCGCTTGATGACAAGTCACCACAGTAGTCACTACGTTTTAATCCTTCGATTGTCTCCACTTTTTTCTCCACTCTCCTTGAAATCTAACTACTATTTATTAAGTAAATTTTTTAATTCTTCAACTAGGTTGCTTAATTTTATATTTTTTTGTTCTGATGTATTCATATTTTTTAGTGAAACATAATCATTTTTCAGTTCATCTTCACCTATTACAACTGTATATTTTGCATTTACCTTATCAGAATACTTAAATTGTGCCTTCACACTTCTATCTACATGGTCTTTGTCAGCTGTTATATGATTTTTTCTAAGCTCACTTAATATACCAAAACTTTTTAATTTTGCTTCATCTCCTATTGTCACAATAAAAATATCTGCTCCATCAGGAGTGATTATTTCGTTGTTTTTATTTTCAAGAAGCAAAAGAAGTCTTTCTACTCCAAGCCCAAAACCTATTCCACTGATTCCTTTAGGTCCTCCGATTTGTTCGACAAGTCCGTCGTATCTTCCACCAGCACACACTGTGCTTTGTGCACCAAGATCATCAGCAATTATTTCGAAAGCTGTCTTTCTATAATAATCAAGACCTCTTACTATTGTCTTGTCTATTTTGTAATTGATATTCATTTCTTCTAAGTATTTTTGTAGAAGTTCAAAATGTTCTCTGCAATCGTCGCACAAATAATCCAACATATAAGGAATATCTTTTATATTTTCTTTACAAGTAGGAACTTTGCAGTCAATTACTCTCATTGGATTTTTGACCATTCTTTCGTTGCAAGTTTCGCAAAGGACTTCCTTCTTAGATTCTAAGTAAGCTCTCAAAACCTTGTCATATTCTTTTCTACAATTAGGACATCCTACTGAATTTAGACTTACTATCAAATCTTCGATTCCTAATTCAGAGAAAAATTGTATCGCAAGAGAGATTACTTCTGCATCAAGTGAAGGTGTATCACTTCCAAGTGCTTCGATTCCAAATTGATGGAACTCTCTTTGTCTACCTGCTTGAGGTCTTTCATATCTAAAACAAGGTGTCATATAGAAAAATTTCGTTGGTTGAACATCACTGTACATTTTATTTTCTATAAATGCACGAATAACACCAGCTGTTCCCTCTGGTTTAAGAGTAAGAGATCTATCTCCTTTATCTTTGAAAGAATACATCTCTTTTTGAACTATATCTGTTGTATCTCCAACACCTCTTTCAAATAATTCTGTGTGCTCAAATACAGGAGTTCTTATTTCTTCATATCTAAATATAGAACAAACTTCTTTGAATTTGTCTTCTACAAAATGCCATTTATAAACTTCTTTTGGTAGTATATCTTTAGTTCCTCTAGGTGCTTTATTAAGCATTTTTATTTACCTCCTCTTGTTTTCTTTGTATCATTTCATCTACTCTATCAATGTATTGTTCAAGATTTTTGACATTTGGAACTCTTTCTATTCTATTCTCATCTAAATATACAAATTTAGAAATCGAACCAGCTCCAAGTGCAAAGTTGCTTTGTTTTTCTTCCATTACTTGTATATTGTAAATACATTCGTATCCTTCTTTAGAATATCCTATGTTTTCAAGATTTCCTACCATATGTTTTTGTCTATACATATAATATGGCTTAAGTCCCATTTCATCTGCATATTTCATTGATAAATCAATCATTTGTATGATTTCTTCATCTTTTTTTAGTTTCGATTTATAATCTTGCATATTTCTATTTAATTCTGAGGCTCTCTTTATAGCCATAGTATGAACAGTAAGACTTTCTGGAGAAAGTAATTTTATCTGTTCAAGAGTATTTCTTACCATTTCTATATCTTCGTCTATAAGACCAAGTATAATATCCATATTTATATTGTCAAATCCAACTTCTCTCGCCATATGAAATTTATCTACAATGTCTGAAACTGTATGTTCTCTTCCGATTTTTTTCAAAGTTTCATTATTCATAGTTTGAGGATTGATACTTATCCTTGTTACACCAAGTTTTTTTAGTGTTTGCAATTTTTCAAGCGTGATAGTATCTGGTCTTCCTGCTTCTACAGTAAACTCTAAAATATTTGAAATATCTAGTTCATTGTACAATGTATTTATTAAATATTCTAATTCGCAAGCATCAAGTGATGTAGGTGTTCCACCTCCAATGTACAATGTTTCTATTGTCTTATCCGTTTCTTCGATAATTTTTGCTACACCTTTTATCTCCTGTGTCAATTTTTCAAGATATAATTTTTTCATATGACCGTATTTTTCAAGAGAATTTGATGGGAATGAACAGTATAAACATCTTGTAGGACAAAATGGAATACTTATATATAATGAAATTTTATCCTTATTTAAAGGATAAATAAATTTACATTCTCTTTTCGCTACTTCTAACGCTAAATCTATCTTCTCATCACTTATTAAATACTGTTTTCTAAGAATTTCTCTTATTCTCTCATCACTACATCCATCAGTAATTAAACCATGAAGCACCTTAACAGGCCTAATGCCTGTTAAAATTCCCCATGGCACATAAGAATTACACAACTTGTTCAATGCTTTGTAAAAACTTCTTTTGATATCTTCTTTGCATTGTTTTTTCATTGGTACTGATTCGACTATATCTGCAACTTCAACTATCTCATCAACACAAATAAGTTCATCTGAATTTATTTTTTTATTTGTTTGTTCGTTTTTAATATTCTTCTTTATATATATAGTAGATATTATATTTGTTTCACTTACTTCCAAAATATTTTCTAAAAGTATATCTCCTTCTTTGAAGTCTTCGATATTTAGAAAATCATCACTACTTTGTTCAACAAATTTAAATTCATTTGTAAACATTTTTATAAGTTCTGACACTTCATATTTATAATCGTGTCCATTTATTTCAATAAAAAACATATCTCTTTCTCCTAAAATTTCATATAAGGATTTGATTTTTTCTCCTGACCTATTGTACTTGCAGGTCCATGTCCTGGATATATTTTTATATTGTCGTCCATTTTATATAAAACTCTCAAACTTTGTTTCATTTCTTCAAAATTTCCATCTGGAAGATCTGTTCTACCTATACTTCCTGTGAATAATGTATCTCCTGTCAACATATCATCGCCAATTTTGATGCACATTCCACCTTTTGTATGACCAGGAGTGTGTATAAATTCTAAAACTTCACCACCAAATTCAAATGTATCGCCATTTTTTACAAATATATCTCCATCAAATTCTTTTATTCCACATTTCATTGTCTTTGATAGATTCTTTGATGAATCTAACAACATATTTCTTTCATCTTCATTCACTATTATAGGTATTTTATAATAATCTCTTACTTCATCTGCATATCCAATGTGATCTCCATGACCATGTGTCAATACGATGTATTTAGGATCTAGAGCATTTTCTTCTATAGTTTGTTTTAATTCTTCTAAACTTCCACCAGGATCGACTACTATACATTCTTTTTTATTATCTGGATATAAAATATATGTGTTCACTCCACAGTAACTATCTATTAATTTAATAATGTTCATAACTACCTCCTAGAATTTTATTGTAAAAATTTCGTCTTCTACTTACTTCCTATTAAAAAGTTTTCTTCGAATCCAGTAATATTGTCACTGGTCCATCATTTGTTATATCTACAAACATATGTGCACCAAATTTTCCTGTGCCTACATTTAAACCTTTTTGTTTTGCCTTGTCAACAAGTTCAAGGTATAATTTATCAGCTAATTCAGGCTTAGCAGCATTTGTAAAACTAGGTCTTCTTCCTTTTCTTACATCGCCATAAAGAGTAAATTGTGATACTACAAGAAGTTCTCCTCCTACATCTACAAGCGACAAATTCATTTTATCATTTTCATCTTCGAAAATTCTCAAGTTCACCACTTTGTCTAGTATATAATCTACATCTTCAGATGTATCGTCGTGAGTTACACCAAGCAAAACCATTATTCCTCTGTCGATTTTACCAATCACGTCAGAATCCACTGTTACACTAGATTTAGCAACTCTTTGAACAACAGCTCTCATCTTTTTCTCCTACCTTTTGTATAAGATTTGTAATTTTTTGTATGACGATCTTTAAAACTATATTTATCTAAATCAAATCTTAATCATACAACAAAATGTATTTTAATTTTTCATTCTATATGCGTTTTCAACTCCAGGAACTTTTCTGATTTTTTTCATTATATTTTCTAACTGTTCAGTACCATCTACTTCAACAAGTATATTGATACTTACATCTGCATTCTTTCCTTTTCTTGCATTTATACCACTTAGGCTAAGCTTGTCTAGAGCAATAATATGAGTAATATCATTGACAATTCCTCGTCTATCCATAGCGTGTATTTGCAATTCAGCTTCAAACGTACTATTTTCTGTTTCTTCCCATTCTACTTCGACAATTCTATTTGCCAAAAATTGTCCTTTATCTTCTGTTAGAACGACATTTTGACAATCTGTCCTATGAACAGTCACTCCTCTTCCTTTTGTGACATAGCCTATTATGTCATCTCCAGGAAGTGGATTACAACATTTCGCAAACCTTACAAGAATATTTCCAAGTCCTTTTACTCTTACTCCTTGGTTTGAAGATTTCTTACGTTTTTTGCTGTATTCTTTTTCTCCTATGTTGTGTCTTTGTACTTCGTCAACTGCTTTTTCTTGTATTTGAGTATTTTTCAGTTTCTTCATATCAGCAAGGTACAACTCTTTCACCTTTGAAGAAACTTGAGAACCTAAAATACCTCCATAACCAACTGTTGCCACCAAATCTTCTACACTAGGTTGATTGAATTTTTTGGCGACAGCCAACAAATATTTGTCCATATGTGTATCTCGTTTAGGTAGTTTCTGTCTTTTAAACTCATTGTCTAAAATAGCATTTCCACGTTCTACATTTTCTTCACGTCTTTCTTTTTTGAAGAATTGTCTTATTCTATTTCTGGCAGTAGGAGTTTTGACAATGCCTATCCAATCTCTACTTGGACCATTTGAGTTTGAAGATGTAAGTACTTCTACAATATTTCCATTCTGTAATTTATAATCAAGTGGAACAATTTTTCCATCAATTTTTGCTCCAACACATTTGTTTCCTACATTTGTATGCACTCTATATGCAAAATCTATCGGAGTTGAGTCAAACGGCAGTTCTATTACATCTCCTCTAGGAGTAAATACATACACTTGACTTGTAAATACATCCTCTTTTAGTGCATCCAAAAACTCTTGAGGGTCGTTTACATCTTTTTCCCATTCCATAAGTTGTCTAAGCCATTTTAATTTGACATCAGACTGTACTGTTTCCTGTATTCCTTCTTTGTATTTCCAGTGTGCTGCTATACCATTTTCAGCGATATTATGCATCTCATAAGTTCTTATTTGTATTTCTAAAGGTTCGCCATCTGGACCTAATACAGTCGTATGGAGTGATTGGTACATATTTGGTTTTGGCATAGCTATATAATCTTTAAATCTTCCTGGCATTGGCTTCCACAAAGTGTGTACTACACCAAGTACAGCATAGCAATCTTTTACACTTGGCACAAGCACTCTGATGGCAGTCAAATCATATATCTCGTCAAATGA
>JAISUA010000116.1 GCA_031272305.1 Clostridioides sp. | reverse complement strand
TTTGAAGATAAATTCACAAGTAAATGAAAAATGTGATGGTTGTACTAGATATGAAAATTGCGAATCAAGTAGATGTAAATTTATAAATAAAAAAGTAACAGGAGAATATTACGAACCAGTGCCAATGTTTTGTATAAATCAAAGAGTTTCTATGGAAACAACTAAAAAATTAATGATTTAAAAATAAATATGAAAATATCTTGAAACTATATGCAAAATAAGGGGGAGTATATTTTATGAATAAAAAATATTTTGTCGACTGTGCTTGTGATAAATCAATAAATGGTAATGAAGTGATATTAGGAAATAAAATAAATGGTAGATGGATGAAGATACCTATAGAATGTTATAAAGCGATTGAATATGCAGTTGATAATAATATAGCATTGAATGATGTAACAGAGTGCTTTTTAGATCTTTCAGATAAAAAATATTTTGAAAAAATTGTAGAAAAGATAGATAGCATAGGTTTGACAAGTAGTGAAGTGATAGAAAAACTTTATTGGAGTGAAATAAGCAGTATATCATTTTCACCAACAAATAAATGTAATCTGAAATGTGATTATTGTTGTAGCGATTCTAATTTAGAAGAAAAAGATTATCTAAATACAGAACAAGTAAAAAAAGTAATAGATAATATAGTAAGATTAAATCCTAAAAGACTTGTTTTAACAGGTGGAGAACCTATGCTTAGAAAAGATTTTTTCGAAATATTAGAGTATGCTAAGGTGAATTTCAAAGGAAAGATAATACTTGCAACAAATGCAACTTTGATACAAGATAAAGATATTGATAATATAACAAACAATATTTATGCGTTAGAAATAAGTTTGGATGGTTATGATGAGGAAAGTTGTAGTAAGGTAAGAGGAAATGGTGTATTTGAAAAAGTAATAAATGTTGTAAAAAAGGTACAATCAAGAGGTTTCGATAATATAAGTTTATCTATGGTTGTTGGTAAAAATAACGAAAAGGACATAGAAAAATTTGAGCTATTAAATACTGAGTTAGGAACTAAATCAGTAATAAGAGATTTTATGAAAATAGGTAGAGGTCTAAAAAGTAGCAAAGAATATATCTCAAACGAACTTCAAAATATTTATATCGAAGAAAAAAGTTTCTATGACAAAAAAGATATACTTATCAATAAATGCAAGGCAGGAAATAATCAGTTGAGCATTAATCATAAAGGAGATGTTTATCCTTGTCCAATACTTGAATATGATGAACTGAAAATGTTCAACATATTAGATCTAAATGGATCTATAATAGAAAATATAAAGAAAAGAAATATGAAAGTATATAATAAATTTGATGACTTAAAGCCTGTAAATATGGATGAATGTAGAACTTGTGAAATAAAATTATTTTGTACAAGCTGTCCAGCGAGAATGTATGGTTTGAAATTAAACAGGCAAGAATTTGAAAATAATTGTAGAGAAATGAAAGAAATTTTCACACCATTTTTATAAGATAAAAAAGTTATTAGAGGCGAAATATGAAGAATATAAAAATAGCGATAGTTGATACAGGAGTAGATATTGAAGATGATTTATTAAAAAATAAGATTAAATATAATCCAAGTTATCAATTAAATAGTTTTAATAATTCAATATCAGATATCAATGATATTAATGGTCATGGAACTATGTGTGCCAAAACTATTATTGAAATATGTAATGATGTTGATATATATCCTATAAAAATATTTGAGGATAGTGGAAAAACAAATTCTTTGAATGCAATAACTGTTTTTAATAAATTATTAAATGAAGATATTGATATAATTAATATTTCTGCATCAACTATAAATACAAATTATAAAGAAGAATTATATAATATTTGTGATAAATTAAGTAGTGAAGGGAAAATAATCATATCATCACTACATAATCGTGCTTATGATAAAATAAGTTATCCTACAATTTTTAGCAATGTTATAGGAGTTTGTGGAGATGAACGTATAACAAAAGATGAATATTTTATATATGACAAAAAAGAAAAAATACAAATGAAAGCAAATATAAATAAAAAATTGGTTAAATTTCGAGATAGCGTAACTGATTTTGGAAGAAGTAGTAGAGCAACAGCTCTTACAACTGGAATAGTAGCAAAATATTTTTATAAGCATGGAAAAATGAGTTTTAATAGATTGGAAAATTTATTGGAAGAAAAAAGTGTATCTGAAATTTTTTTGGGAAATTTATCGAAATGCAAAAATAAACGAATCAATAATCCTCAACGAAAGAAATATGAAACTAAAAAAATAAATAGTGAGCAAATACACAAATATAATCAAAAACAAATTTTAGAGGTTATAAATAATAAATTTGCAATAAAAAAAATTGATTTAGAGTTTGTAGAGAAATATTCCATATTCAATAATATTACTGGAATAGGTAATTACAATGCATATGAATTTTTGAAAGAGATCAATAATAAATTTAAGATTGTTATTGATTATAATGATTTGTTTTTATATCAATTGGAAGATGTAGATTCTATATTACAATTAATAGAAGAGAAAACGAAGGTGAAAAAAAATAATTAACCGAAAATCTTTATATAAAAATTACTTAAGACAAAAAATTGTTTAAAAGATTAATTAAAACAATAATTATAAAAACTACTTAATATGATTGGAGAAAATATGAAAAAAGAAAGCAATTTAAAAAGATTTTTTAATTTAATCATCAAAAAAAACAAAATGAAGCTAGTGTTTTCTTTTATGCTTGTTGCTATAGTTGGAGCAATAGATTTATTTTTACCTCAAATCACGAAAAAAATAGTAGATGAAGGAATAAGCAGAGGAAATATTTCTCTGCTTATTCAATTGATAATAATTTATTTCGTCATTTCATCAATGTCGTCAATTTTCGATTTGATACTAGAATATATTTACTCAATCATGAAAAATAGAGTATCAGTCACTTTGAAGTTGAAACTTCTAGATCATATCTCGAAATTGTCTGGAAGATATTATTCGAACATAAAGACAGGAAATCTCATGTCTATAGTGGAGTCAGATGTAAGTATGATTGAAAATTTCGATGCAAGTCTAGTATTTTCAATTGTAAACAATGCTTTTACAGCGATTATATCTGCATTTCTTCTTATAAAAATGAGATTTGATTTGTTTGTAATTGTGCTTGTATTACAAATAATTTTGACGTTTATACAAAATAAATTCACAAAAGCAATATCAGGAAAAATGAAAGTGATGAGAGAGCAGTATGGAGAAAATTCAAATTTACTTCAAGAATATATTTCAAATTTAATGAATGTAGTATTTTCAAAATCAAAACTCAAATTTTTTGATTCATACATAAAAAAAGAAAGAAGTTTGATCAAAAAATATATAAATATAGATATTACAATGGTTGGAAATGTGTCAGTGGCGAGAATTTTTAGCAGTTTGATAACTGTTGCGACGTATGGATATGGAGGATATTTGATAGTAAATAAAAAGATGACTCTAGGAAGTTTGATTGCATTTCAACAGTATACTAATATGTTGATAGGACCTTGCATAAGCATAATTAGATCGAATAATAGGATACAACAGGCGAAAGTTTCAATAGATAGAGTATATTCAGTGATTGACGAAGAAATAGAAATCAAAACAGATAACAAAGCAATAAAAATAGGTGAAAATATATATAATAATAAAAAACAAAAACAAGATAAACCAAAACAAGATAAACAAAATCAAGATAAAGAAAAACAAGATAATAAAAAAGAATATAGTTATGAAGAAAATAATAAAAAATTTAAGAAAACTGTAGAAACTATAGAATTTAAGAATGTATTTTTTTCTTATGATAAGTCAAATCAATGTGTAAGTAAAGAAAAGAAGTGTATAAGCAATGAAAAGAAACATATTAACAATATAGAAAAAATCAGTGAAAATAAAAAAATAATAAATCAAGAATCAATAAATGAAAATAAAATTTCAAAAGATAAAGATTTAGAAAACGAAAATTATATTTTAAATGATGTGAGTCTTAGATTTGAAAAAGGAA
>JAISUA010000080.1 GCA_031272305.1 Clostridioides sp. | reverse complement strand
GCCGATTTGTTTCGGCGTTTTCTTCGTTGTCTTAACGACAAGTAATATAATATCACCTTTGAAGAAAAGTGTCAACACTTTTTGAAAAGTTTTTTTGAAGTTTTTTTGTTTTTTTATTTATGTTAAGCTGAAAGTGTTGATATTACTTGATTTTTTACTTCTATTTTTTTAAATATTTTTTGTTTTTTTATTTTGATTTCTTAAAATAACTTGATTCTAAATCACGTTTTTTATTTTATTTTTTTATATTTATTGGTTTTTATATTGATATCTTAAAATAACTTAATTCTAAATCACGTTTTAAAATATTTTTTAGTTTCTTATATTGATATCCTAGAATTTATTGATTTTAAATCTTTGTTTTTTATGGTTCATTGTAAAATAAAATTGAACTAAAAATCCATAGTGATTTATGTTATGATTAATTTACCACAAAAATAATAACAGGAGATCACTATGGACACTAACAATCTTATCACAAAACAAAGGAAAAAATAAACATTTAAATTTCGAAGAACGCATAATTTTCTAAACTTTATTACGACAATTAAAATCAGTATATGCAATATCAAACCAAATACATCTATTCTATAGTTTATTTTATATTTCAATTAAAATCAGTATATGCAATATCAATGCCTTTGAATGTAAATGCATTTTATTTTATATACAATAGCAAAGCACACAAAAGATTACTACATTCTATTTTCATATACAATAGTAAAACATTTCGAATGTTAATACATTACATTGCATTTTATTATATTTCTCGTACTTACACATAACAAATTTTCATATCACAAAATTATCCCTCTCTTTTAAACTCATAATCATTTACTATTCTATTTATAATAATACCAACTATAGCAGCCAAACTCAAGCCAGTTATTTTTACAGTACTAGTTATAGGTATCCCTATTGTTACACCCTTATTTGATAAGTAACTAGTACCCAAACCTATTAGCAATATCAACAAGATAACTGTTAAATTTCTATTATTTTTAAAGCAAGAGCTATCTCTTATAGTTTTGAATCCTACATATGTTATCATTGAGAATAACATTATACTTACTCCACCCATAACTGCACTAGGTATACTTTGCAAAAAAGCTGCAAATTTTCCTACACAAGACAAGACAATCGCAAGTACTGCTGTCATTCTAAGTATTGACGGATCATAATTTTTAGTAATCGCAAGTACTGCTGTATTTTCTCCATAAGTTGTATTAGCTGGTCCTCCCAAAAATCCTGCAACCAAAGTAGCCAAACCATCTCCCAACAAAGTTCTATTTAGTCCTGGTTCTTCTATGAAATTTTCACCTACAACACTTCCATTTGTTGTAATATCACCTATATGTTCCATAACAACAGCAAGAACTACTGGTGCAATTATTACAATAGCTTGTAGACTGAATTTAGGCATAGTAAACTGTGGAAATGAAAGTAAACCTGCACTGCCGATACTTGATAAATCTACAACACCTACAAATACACTTATAATATATCCTGATAATACTGCTAACAATATTCCTAATTGTTTAATAAACCCTCTTCCAAAAACATTTATCAATATTGCTATTCCTAACGTTATACAAGCTAACAAATAATTTTGGGCAGCCATTTGAAATGCTGTTGGAAGCAAATTAAGACCAATTACAATTATCATTGAACCTGTAACTTGTGGAGGGAAGAATTTTTTTATTTTCTTTACTCCAACAAATTTTACTACTATTGATAAAATAACATATATAAAACCTGCTACTATAATTCCTCCTTGTGCATACGACAAATCACCATTGTAAGCATCCTTTGTTGCAATTATTACTGGTATAAATGCAAAACTAGACCCTAAAAATACAGGCACTTTTCTTTTTGTACAAAAATGAAATATCAACGTCCCTAGACCTGCACAAAAAATCGCAACAGCTGGGTTAAACCCTGTAAGAATTGGAACTAAAACCGTTGCTCCAAACATTGCAAACAAATGTTGCACTGACATAATAAATTTTTTCATTTCTCTCCTCCAAATTTTGTTTTTTTCATCCTTATAGTTCACCCTTAGATGTTATAGTCACTACAATTGCTTATATCCTAAAATAAATACGTATTTAAAAAATACATCTTTTTAAAATTCTCTTTTAAAAATCGTCTTTAAATATTTTTACTATAAATATTTTAACCTATATTATAAATATTATAGTCAACTTTTAAAACTATAAAATCTAAATTTTCAAACTACAAAATACATGTTCTTTAGAAATATATTCTCGACATTTTTTGCACATAAAAAACTTCTCATCACAAGACGAGAAGTTATAAATTCCGCACACTTTATAATCTACATACTAATAAAGCTCTCTATAATGTCTTATGATATCTCTGTATCATTTAAAGATAATTTTTACCTTATTAAAGTATATACTTTTTTTGTTTGTTTTTCAATCTAAAATTTAAATTTACATATCTCTATAAATTTCCAAAATATCTAATTTCCGCTCACATCTTCCCCCATATATTTCTGTATCCCAACAAATATTGCCCAAGCAATTTTTTCTTGATACTCCTCATCATTCAAAAGTTTGCTTTCTTTTTCATTTGACAAAAATCCGCACTCAATTAACATCGAAGGTATTTCATTATCCTTTAATAGGTACATATCATCCTTAGATTTTATTACTCTATTATTAGTTTTATCTACTACCCTTTTCAATTCATCTTGCACATATTTTGCAAGTTTTTTGCTATCATCTTTTCCCTCTGGATAAAATGTTTGTGCTCCAAAATATTGAGATTGAGCGAACGCATTCAAATGTATAGATACAAACATATCTGCTGCCGATTCCTTTATGATTTTTTTTCTATTATTCAAATTTTCCTGATATTTTTGCCTGATTGTCTTGTCGCCTTCCTCATACAAACTACTGTCATCTTCTCTAGTCAATATAACAAGTCCTCCACTTGATTCTATCAACTCTCTAAGTTTCATAGTGATAGAAAGATTTACTTCCTTCTCTAAAATAGTTTGATCCTTGTTCATAGCTCCTGGATCTATTCCTCCATGTCCTGCATCCAAAATAACAGTTTTATTCGTCACAGGGGTATATTTCATTGTTTCCTCTGACCTGTTTCTTATTTGAACTATCAAAACGAAACCAATAGCTATGACAGCTAACATTCCCACAATATATTTTATGTAGTGTTTGTATACATCCATCTTTTCACCTCGCATAAATATCTGATGAAAATATATAAATTCTGTGTATTAATTTTTATTTACTCAGAAAATTCAGAGTTAATTTTTATATACACAAAGTTTTAAAATAAATTTATTTTAAAACTTAATTTATATATCTCTTTGATATATCTATGCAATATTTAGAACAAATATGTACACAAAATATCTTACACATTTTCTATATTGCTCTTTTTTGCACTTCTACATTTGAATAACATTTTTTATCACAAACTCGCTTTGCAACATTTTTTCCATTTAAACTTTGTTTATAAATTTTATATACGTCTTTCAAAATATAAACAAACACATCAAACACCAAAAAACTTACGCATAAATAACAAAATAAATTCATAATATTTATCATAAACCATCCCCCATTTTCAAATAACAACATGGATATATTTCCTTGTCATAAAAAAATCAATACTTACTTAAAACATTTTCATAAATTTAATAAATAACACAACTTCTGATAAGTCTTATTATGAGAAGCGTATATGAAGAAAAACGGAGTTTTTCCAACTTCGAACCAAGTAGGAAACTTCGATAACGAAAATCAAAGATTTTCTATCTCAGTTTTTTCAAGACTTGCAACATTTCTTTTAATATAACTTCTTGCAAGTCTTATTATGTTTATTAAATTAATATTATCTATTTCCTTTATAAAACTTTCTACATAAGAATTCATTTATAAAATCATTTTGTTATTTTACGCTTAATTTTTTTTATTTGTAACAAATAAGCTTCTCATATTTTCTGTAAATATATGTATTTTTGTAAAAATAACTCACACGAAAAAACGTGAAGAATATTTGAATTTAGACTTAGATTACAAATTAAATCTTCTTTATATCTAAATCAAAATTAAATTATTCTTCACGTTTAAAATAAGAAAACTTGCTCGATTTATTTAATATAAATTCTTGCAAGTCTCCTTATAATACTTATACTATATTTCAAATTAATATTTTTATATTAGGCTTCGAAATTTCGTTTTTTATTTTTAATTATTCTTCTTCGTTATGTTGTGCTTTTTCAATAGGTTTCATTGTAGGGAATAACAATACATCTCTTATTGAAGGTGCATTAGTTATTATCATTATAACTCTATCTATACCTATTCCTAGTCCACCTGTTGGAGGCATACCTACTTCAAGTGCATTTAGGAAATCATAGTCTGTTTCAAATGCTTCATCGTCGCCAAGAGCTCTTTTTCTCTCTTGATCCATAAATCTTCCTCTTTGATCTATAGGATCATTTAATTCAGAGAATGCATTAGCTATTTCCCAGCTATTTGCAAATGCTTCAAATCTATCTGTCATAGTAGGATCTTCAACATTTCTTTTTGCAAGTGGAGATACTTCTACTGGATAATGAGTAATGAAAGTAGGTTGTATCAAATTTTTTTCTCCAAATTCTTCAAAGAAAGCATTTAATATTTCTCCTCTTCTCATTCCTTCTGTAAGTTCTACACCCTTTTCTTTTGCTATAGCTATAGCTTCTTCATCAGTTTTAATATCAGCGAAATCTACACCAGAATATTCTTTTACACATTCTTGCATAGTCATTCTCTTCCAAGGAGGTCTAAAATCTATTTCTGTTCCTTGATAATTTACAACCATACTTCCTGTAGCTTGTTCAGCCATATATGCAACAGCTTGTTCTGTTATTTCCATCATATCAGTATAATCTGCATATGCTTGATAAAGTTCAATTGAAGTATATTCTGGATTGTGTTTGATAGACATCCCTTCATTTCTGAACATTCTTCCCATTTCATAAACCTTATCAAACCCACCTACTATAAGTCTTTTTAAGTAAAGTTCGTTTGCTATTCTAAGGTACATAGGTATATCAAGCGTATTGTGATGAGTGATAAATGGTCTTGCATTTGCACCACCAGCAATTGTATTTAGTATAGGAGTTTCTACTTCTAAGAATCCTCTTTCATCTAAGAAACTTCTAAGAGATTTCAAAGCTTTTGTTCTCATTAAGAATGAATTTTTCACTTCTGGATTTACTATTAAATCCACATATCTTTGTCTGTATCTAAGTTCATGATCTTTTAATCCATGGAATTTTTCTGGAAGTATTTGAAGAGATTTAGATAACAAAACAACAGAACTTGCTTTTACAGATATTTCTCCTCTTTGTGTTCTAAAAATTTCTCCTTCAATTCCTATGATATCACCTATATCATATGTTTTGAACAATACATAATCATCATCACCTATATGATCTTTTCTTACATATGATTGTATTCTTCCTTCTTGATCTTGTATGTCAATAAATCCAGCTTTTCCTTGGATTCTCTTGCTCATAATACGTCCTGCAATTTTTGCTGTTTTTCCTTCAAGTTCTTCAAAGTTATCTTTGATTTCAGTAGAATAATGTGTTCTATCATATCTTGAAATCTTAAAAGGATCTTTTCCCATTTCTTGCAAATTAGCAAGTTTATCTCTTCTAACTTGAAGCACTTCACTAAGATTTTGTTGACCGTCTGCTTCTACATTGTTACCTTTATTACTCATTTAATATCCTCCTCTAAAAATTTTTCTCTTGTTCAATAAGACTTATCATCACTTAAGCAAAATCTAATGAGATAAGTCTTGATATTATTTTAAATCTATCTTTTTATTTCAAGCACTTCGTATTTGTTTACACCTTCTGGAACTTCCACTGATACTATTTCTCCAACTTTTTTTCCTAAAAGTTCTTTTCCTACAGGTGATTCATTCGAAATTTTTCCTTCAAATGGATCTGCTTCTGTTGAACCAACAATTGTATATTCTATTTCTTCATCATATTCCAAGTCTTTCAACTTAACAATAGCTCCAACTGCAATTATACTTGAATCTATTTTTGACTCATCAATTACAACTGCTACTCTCAACATATTTTCTAATTTCAAAATTCTTTCTTCAAGTTGAGCTTGTTCTTTTTTCGCTTCATCGTATTCAGCGTTTTCAGATAAATCTCCAAATGATATAGCTACTTTTATTCTTTCTGCTACTTCTTTTCTTTTTGTAACTTTCAACATTTCTAATTCATCTTCTAATTTTTTATATCCATCTTCTGTAAGAAGTGTTTGTTTAGTCTCATCCATAATAAAATTCCCTTTCTCCTTCTACTATATAAATTTTAATTTTTAGCTTATCTAAATTGAAAGCTTCACTTTCAATTTTAATAAACATCTCTAATAAAAATTTTTTACTTTCTAAATTTCAAATGCTTTTTATTTTTTTGTTAATATTTATTTATTTTATGAAATTATTAACAATTAAATTTGTCAGCACTTTATAACAC
>JAISUA010000010.1 GCA_031272305.1 Clostridioides sp. | reverse complement strand
TCGTCGTTATTAAATGTATATCCTATTATCGATTGAAATTCTTTCATTTTTTCAATTATTTTATTATCTTTATTTTTCATAATCCACCTCTATATTTAAAATGACATAATTAATATTAGTAAATCTTTATCACATATATATTTTACTATTTTTTATTTAATATAGCAAAAAAATTTAATTATTAAACAAAATAAAACTCTCGAAAAATCGAGAGTCATTTTTAAATATATTTTTCTTATGTGTTAATAGTTTTATATTCAACTATTATTCTTCAAACTTGTCGCAATCATCACAATCACATTCGTCATCGCAATCACAGTCATATTCTTCATCTTCCAAAGAAGATAATATCACTGTTTCGCAATCAGGACACATAATATCTACATCTTCATCATAAAGTAAGTCTTCATCGATTTCAACTAAACTTCCACAATTTGGGCATTCCATTTCGATAAATCCTAATTCATCGAAATCATCTTCGTCGCCTTCATCGTATTCATCTTCGTCAAAATCATCTTCATCATAACAATCATCACAACAGTATTTTTTAACTGGATACAAAACTCCGTCAGAAAGTTCATCGATCTTATCAATTATATAAGCAACTTGATCATCAAGTTCTTCAATTGATTCTTCGATATCATCTAAATCTTTATCAACGGCTTCATTGTATAAATCATAGTAATGTTTATCACATTCTAATTCAGAAATATGATCAGCCATATCTTTTAAAATTTCAATGATTTTATCTAAGACCATTCCTTCACTACTGTTACTTCTGATGTTTAATCCTTCAGACATTCCTTTTAAATAAGAAACTTTCTCAATTAACTCCGCTTTTTTTGTTGCCATAAGAGAGTTCACCCCCATCCTTTATTTTTAAACTAATTACTCTACAATACAAGTCATCTTTATACTATAATATGAAATCAAAATTTATATATGCACATTTTGTCCAAAATAAGCTTGTATTTTATACTCTTGATAAATATTCACCAGTTCTAGTGTCAATTTTTATTTTGTCTCCCATATTGATAAATAAAGGAACTTGAACTGTTGCTCCTGTTTCAACAACAGCTGATTTTGTTACATTACTTGCTGTATCACCTTTTATACCTGGTTCTGTTTCTATTATTTCAAGTTCAACAAAGTTTGGTGCTTCTACTTGGAATGCTACTCCTTGATAGAATCTTATTGTTACGATATCATTTTCCTTTAAGAATTTTATAGCATCTTCAACTTGTTCATATTCCAAAGGAATTTGTTCGTAAGTTTCTTCATCCATAAAATAATATAATTGTCCATCATTATATAGATATTCCATTTTTTTAGTATCTACTAATGCTTTCGGGAATTTTTCACTTGGGTTGAAAGATTCTTCTCTTATCGCTCCTGTGATTAAATTTTTATATTTTGTTCTAACAAATGCTGCTCCTTTACCTGGTTTAACATGTTGAAAATCAACAACTAAACAAGGTTGTCCATCTTTTTCAAAGGTTACACCTTTTCTGAAATCTCCTGCTGTTACCATACTTTACTCCTTCTCTATAAGAACTAATTTTCATAATTTTTATTCATTTTATGCCATGTATAACATATTCTTATTATTGGCATATCTCTTTTTTATATAACTATCATAACATAAAACATACTTGTTTAACAAGGATTTCAAAATCTTTTTTATTAAATAAGTAAATTTTTTATCATTATTATGAGAAGCGTATATGAAGAAAAACGAAGTTTTTCACACTTCGAACCAAATAGACTTATTACCTTTGATTTTATTTCAACTTATTGTAAACCTTTTTATGCTAAAAAATTTCTGATAAATGAGTTGATGAAGTTGTTATAGGCATCATTAAATCAACTTGTTTGCTATTCTTATAGAAAACAAAGATTCTGCTGTTTCGTTATTTTTTTGAAATGTCAGCTTTATATTTACTAATGTATTATCATTCGTACTTTTGAAATATATTCCTGTTATATAGTCGCCTATTTCATATCCACCTATTGGATAAGATGGAGGATTGCCTCCATCCAAAGAACTTACGAAAATCTTTTTTCTACCAGGATTTAAATAAATAACTCTATTTTCAGATTTGATATCGCTATTTTTTATATCAATCCAATATACTTTCTTGTATCCATTTTCTTCTGGAACATTACTATATTCTTTAATGGATGCTATTCCATAACACTGCGAAATTAACATCTCAATATGCTTCTGAGTGTCCACAATTTGTTGTTGAATTTCTAATTTATCATTAATTCTGTTTTTATAATTTATACTAATTGTCAGCAATGTTATTAATGCTAAAGATAGTATTGAAATCACTGTAAGAGAACATATGGTTTCAACTAACAAATATCCTTTTCTACAATAATTATTTTTCATAAATATATTCCTTTTTTAATTCTTTTTTGTATAACCATTCTTCATGTTTGTATTCTTTTTTATATAACTATTCTTCATATTTGAATTATTTTTTGCATAACTATTCTTCATAAAGATCTTCCTTCAACAAGACTCTTCCACTGATAGGCGTAATTGTGATTTCCCTTGAATAGCTACCTTTTTCAACTCTTATAATACTATAGTTATTCGAAAACTTTCCATCTTTATTGAATTTAAGAACTACATCTCCTGACTTTGTTACTATTCCTTTTGGGAAAATTATCTCTCTGCTTTTTCCTTCTTCAGTCAAAATATAACTGCTTATGCCATTTTTTTTCACAAAAGTAATATATGTATTATAATCTCCCAACATATTTTTTCTCCTTACATATTTAATATCAGTGGTGAGTTGTCTTGCCAACAAATTCAATTGTCTATAATTATTTTTTTCTTTTGGAATACATATAGTAGCTATTAGTACTACTATACTTATACTAACAACCAGTTCAACTAAAGTCACATTCCTTCTCTTTTCATAGTTTTTTCTCTCTTTCAAAATTTTTATTTTTATACAATACAAAAAGTTTTCTAGTTCATTTTCTAGTTTATTTGTTAGTTCATTTGTTAGTTCATTTGGTAATTTATTTTCTAGTTCGTTTGTTAGTTCATTTGGTAATTTATTTTCTAGTTAATTTTATAGTTAGTTTACAACTTACTTATATCAACATCATAGTTAGAGCCATCTGTAGTTATAAAATTCAATCATTTCATGTATATCTGCTTTTTTATTACCTTGATTATCTTCTTCATAAATTTTTTCATTGTCTTTCAAATATTCATCTTCATCTTTCGAAGATTCATCGTCTAATTTTTCTTCGTCCGAGGAAATATTTCCTTCCGATTTATTTGAATACAAATTCGTATTTAATTTTTCATTATCTAATAAAATACTTACATCTATATTTCTTAAATTAGACTCAATATTTGATTTTACAGCAACATCATTATTTGATTTTGCAGCAACATCATTTTTATTTTCTGCCTTGAATTTTTCAAAATCAGAACTTTTAATCCTTACATAAACATATACTTGTTTTTTCATAGTTCCAATTTTAGTTTCAGATATTACTTCAAAAAAAATATATCCTTTTGTCAAATATGTAAAATACTCTTTGATTATTTTAGTATTTTTTAATTCACTTGAAGAAATATCTAATATAGTTTTATAATTTTTCTCATCTAAAAAATACTGCTCAAATTGTGATTTTGTATTTGAATTTTCTAAAACTTGTGAAACTGTTTGATATATATTTCCCTTAAGAAGTTCGACTCCACTTAAACATTGTTCTCTCATTATGTAATCATATTTTTCTAGCTTGCTAATCTTGTTATGATACAAAATCCAAGACATCGTAAATGTAGATATCATCACTATTATAGAAAATACAACCAATGATACTATCATTATAGAACCATTTTGTTTCCTTAAAAAAATACTTTCCATACTTTTATTTCTAGACTTTTTTCCTGCTATTTTTATTGCATTCTCATTAAATTTGTTATAATTTTCATTCCAAACTTTCTTCTTTAGCAATATAAGAAACCACCTCCAACTCACTTTGTCCTTTTTTCACATTTAAAATTATTTTGTAATTTTCCATGAAATTATTTTCTTTCTGTATAAAATACGATACATCACATCCCCTCACATTTTCTACACCTGAGTCTTGGAAATTCACTTCATTAACTACTTTATATTTCAAATTTTGAAGATACTCATTTGATACATTCATAATTTCTATATTTATTTTATTTTTATCAAAATATTTAAATGAAGCTTGAATAACACTCGAAATAAGCATTATACATAATAAAAAAATCGACATACTTGAAATACATTCCATCATAATGAATCCACGTTTTCTTTTCCTAAAATCAAATATATTCTTTTTGTTGAAAGTAAATATATTTACTTTTTTAAAATAAAATATATTTATTTTTGTAATATCACACATAAAAACAACCCTCCAAAATATTTTTCAGATTTATTTATCTAAATTATATGTTTTGAATATCTATTTCATAATTCTTTTATTGACAATTATTTTTTTATTTATACATAATTCATCAATAATTTTTAAAAATTTTTTTACATTTCTTTTTAAAATTAAAGTAAAGTTGGATAAGTTAACCACATATTATTTATAAGCAACCTTTTAAGGGGGTGGAATTAATTTGACTCTATCAAAATCATTTTTACAACCATTAAACCCTGAAGAAGAAAGTTTTTATCTATCTAAATATAAGAATGAAAACAACAAAGAAGCAAAAGATATTCTTATTGAAAGAAATATGCGTTTGGTTGCTTTCATAGCAAAAAAATATTTGAATTTCAACGAAGAACAAGACGACTTAATATCCGTAGGAACAATCGGATTAATAAAAGCTATAGAAACTTATAGCTCTGATAAAGGCACAAAACTTGCAACATATTCGTCGAGATGTATAGAAAATGAGATTCTTATGTACATCAGAAGTAATAAAAAAAATAGATATCAAGTATCTTTGCAAGATCCAATCGGAAAAGATCCTGATGGAAACGAAATAAATTTATTCGATGTGTTGGGAACTGATTCGAATTATGTTTCTGATAAAGTTGAATTAAATGATAATTTGAGTAAACTTTATGCAAATATAAATACTATTCTTTCTAAAAGAGAGAGAAAAATTATAGAGCTTAGATATGGACTCACTGTTGCTGGATATAAGACACAAAAAGAAATAGCAGATCAACTAAAAATTTCAAGATCCTATGTATCTCGAATAGAAAAAAAGGCTTTAAATAAATTAAAAAAAGAAATAAATTCTAATAATTATTGAATCAGAAGATTTTATCAACTGTAAAAAATATTAAATTAATGTTTTTTATTAAAATTTGTGATGTAAAACATTATAAAAAAGGAGCTTACAAAATTGTTTTAAGATTCGTTCACTGATTTAAGTATAAATCAAATCTTACAAACACTTTATAAGCTCTTTTTTATTTTACATAACTTTCTAAAAGTATCATTCATACAATACTTCTTCAAGAAACAGTCCTTGTGGAGGTGCAGTATGACCTGCAGTTCCTCTAGATTTATTTTCGATTATCTCTTTCATAGAAATTTCAATCTTTCCTCTACCAATATCTACAAGTGTTCCAACTATTATTCTGACCATATTGTATAAAAATCCATTTCCAACTATTTCAAACTCAATTATATTTTCTTTCATGTTTAAATTTACACTTTCAATAGTTCTTACAGTATCTTTTACACTTGAGCCAGAACTCATAAAAGAACAAAAGTCATGACTTCCTAAGAGATTTTTCGCCTCTTCTTTCATTTTTTCTACATCCAAATCGTATTTCACTTGATAAGAGTAATCACTTATTATTGGATTTCTATATCTGCTATTATTTATAATGTACTTATATTTTTTTTTCTTTGCACTGTATCTAGAATGAAAATTTTCATTGACTTCTTCTGCTTTTATAATAGATATATCCTTAGGAAGCATAGCATTTAACGCATCTGGAATTTTTCTAACTTCAATATTCGACTCGCACTTAAAATTTGCTACCTGTCCAGTTGCATGCACTCCTGCATCTGTTCTACCTGATCCGATAAGTTTTATCTTCTCATTTGCAATAACAAAAAATGCTCTTTCAATTTCTCCAGATATACCTAATTTTTCAGGCTGACTTTGCCAACCACAATAATTTTTTCCATTGTACTGCACTAAAATTTTAATATTTCTCATGTTATCAATTCACACCTTAAAAGTTAATAAATCTTGTAGCAATAATAACAGCAAGATATGCAAATTGAACAATCCAAGCTATATTATCAGCTTTTGTTATCACTACTTCTCTCATCTTTGTTCTTCCTTCTCCACCTCTGTAACATCTTGCTTCCATAGCCATTGCAAGTTCGTCAGCACGTCTAAACGCACTTACAAATAATGGTATCAAAAGTGGAACTAGATTTTTTGCTCTACTGATCAAGTTTTTACTTTCAAAATCAGCTCCTCTTGACATCTGTGCTTTCATAATTTTATCAGTTTCATCAAGTAAAGTTGGTATAAATCTAAGTGCAATAGTCATCATCATCGCCAACTCATGAACTGGAAGTCCTAATTTATTGAAAGGTTTGAGCAATCTTTCAATTCCATCAGTAAGCTCAATAGGCGAAGTTGTAAGTGTAAGAAGCGATGTTCCAACTACAAGCAAAACCAGTCTTATCGCCATAAAAATCGCTTGTTCAAAACCTTGTTGTGTTATTTTTAAAAATCCATAAGACCAAATAACATCACCTGTATAGAAAAAAAGGTTTACTAAAAATGTAAATAACAAAATCCATTTTAACGGTTTAAGACCTTTTAAAATTATTTTTACAGGTATATTACAAAGTGTTATAAGTCCAAAAAGAGCAACAAATACAATTGCATATGCCCAAAATTTATTTATTATAAATATCGAAATCATAAAAATTATTGTTGCAATCAATTTTATCTTTGAATCAAGTTTGTGAATACTTGAATTAACTGGATAATATTGACCAATAGTAATATCTTTTAACATTCAAACTTCTTCCTCTCAAAATTTACTTTTAGCTGTTTGTCTAAATTAAATTTATCTATTTTTATTTATCTATTCTTTGATGTATAAATTTAGAAATCTCTTCTTTCGCTTCTTCTATAGTTATTATATCTTCTCTTATATTGAAACCTTTTTCTCTCAACTTGATTGCAAGTTCTAATACTTGAGGAATATCAAGACCAATTTCTTTAAGTCTTTTAGAATGAGATTTGAAAATTTCTTTTGGTGTTCCAATAAATTCAACTTTTCCTCTATTCATAACGATGATTGTGTTTGCCAACTTAGCCATATCGTCCATATTATGAGATGACAATATCACTGTCATATTTTTTTTCTTATGCAAGTTAACAATAAGCTCAAAAATCTCATCTCTACCACCTGGATCAAGTCCTGCTGTAGGCTCGTCCAAAATTAAAACCTCTGGATTCATTGCTATAACACCTGCAATTGCTACTCTTCTTTTTTGTCCTCCAGAAAGGTCAAATGGAGAAATATCCTTGAATTTTTCATAGTTTAGACCAACAGATTCCAATGCTTCCTTTACTCTTTTTAGGACTTCATTAGAATCAAGTCCTAAATTAGTAGGACCATAAGCAACATCTTTTTCTATTGTTTCCTCAAATAATTGATATTCTGGATATTGAAATACAACGCCTACTCTTTTTCTTATCTCTGTAAGATTTAAGCCTTTGACAGTAATATCAAAATCGTTTATATAAATTTTACCTGAAGAAGGCTTCAAAATTCCATTTAGATGTTGAATAAGAGTAGATTTTCCAGAACCTGTATGACCAATCAAACCTACAAAATCTCCATCTTTTATTTCTAAAGTAACATCATCTAAAGATTTATTTGCAAACGGCATACCTTCATCGTATATATGAGTCAAATTTTCTACCTTAATAGACATATTCTTACCACCATTTCTGTGTTTTTAATCGCTTTTACTGTTTTTTGTATATAAATTTGTACGTTTTGTTTATACACAATTTAACTATTTTTTGTTTATAAACTATTTCCTAAATTGCAATAACAAATTGAACTACCGTTATTTTTGATTTATAAACTTTTATTATTTTTGATTTATAATCGCTTATATATTATAGCATAATTAATATAGTTAGTATACTTGCTAGTATTAATAAAAATATTTTATATTTTTTAACTTCATAGCTTTAAAACTTAATTAGTCATAAATCTCGTTTTTACTTTTGTTCTTATTTTGCCAATCAGATACAATGAACCTGCTGCTACTATTATTTCTTCTTTTTTTGCTGTGTTCAAAGCATATTCAACTGATTCCTCAATATTCTCAATAACTTCAATTTTAGCTATCTCTTCGCCATTTGTATCAATGCTATCTTCTTGAATCTCTTTAACAATAACATTATTTTTTTCATTTACACCAATACTGTCTTCTTCATTGTTTATATTAGCGATATTTTTTTCTGATTTTGTTATGTTTACATATTTTTGAAATTTTTCTTTTAATATTTCTGGAGCTAATGCTCTATCACTGTCAGGTTTAGTTATTATTATTTTTTTGAAATAAGGAGATAAAATTTCAACAACTCCTTCGAAATCTTTGTCTGCTAACATTCCTATTATCAGAGTTTGTTTTTTATTTCCGAAATTTTCTTTCAAAACTTTTGCAAGTGATCTTGCACCATCTAAATTGTGTGCTCCATCAATTATAAATTTAGGATTTTCTGAGATTATTTCTATTCTTCCAGCCCATTTGGATTTTTTAAGACCTTCTAAGATACTTTTTTTATATAAATTCACTTTACCTTGAGATACTAATGTCTGTACAACTTTTAACGCAAGACAAGCATTCTTTATTTGATGCTCACCTATCATTGATATTTCAAATAAATTTTTTTCATTATCCTTTTTTTCAAATTCAATCTTATCTATTTCTTTTGCTTCATTGCTTTCTTTTAATTCATTATCTTGTGTTGATTCAATATTTTTCCCTTTTAATTCTACTTCTTCTTTTAAGTTTGAATTACAAATATTTTTATAATTTATATCATCAAAGTCTATATTATAAGAAAATATCTGCGATTTTAAATCTGATTTTTTTATTTCAAGGCTTGATAAATCGCACTTGATCAAAGTTGCATCTTTTTCTTTGCAAACTTTTTCTATAATATTTTCTGCATATTCTTCCTGAGGATATATTACAACAGTTGAATTTTCTTTGATAATTCCAGCTTTTTCATATGCAATTTGTGAAATAGTATCACCTAAAATATTTGTATGATCTAGACTTATAGAAACGATTACATTTATAAGCGACTCACTTATTATATTAGTTGCGTCGAATCTTCCTCCTAACCCAACCTCTAAAACAACATAGTCAACTTTTTCTTCCTTATAATATAGAAATGCAAGTACTGTTTCTATTTCAAATTCTGTTGGACTTTCAAATCCTTCTGACATCAATATTTCTATCTTTTCTTTTATTATTTCAATATACTTCGCTACATCTGATTTAGGTATATTTATCATATTTATTCTTATTCTTTCTGTGAAATCTTCTAAATATGGCGAAGTATATAATCCTGTCTTATATCCACCTGTTTCTAAAATATTGGCGATAAATGATGCTACAGAACCTTTTCCATTTGTACCTGCTATATGGATAAATTTTAAATTATCCTGAGGATTGCTAAGCAATTCAAGCAATCTTTTTATTCTATCTAAACCTAATTTCATACCAAATCTATGAGTGCTTGATATGTATTCAAGTGCTTCTTCATAATTCATATACTTTCCTCCTAAGTTTTCGTAAATCATATATCTATATATTTTATCATCAAATTGAGTTTTTTTCATCTTAATCTGTATTTATTATGAAAATTTCATATGAATAAAAAATATGCGTCTGTTACATATTTTTCAATGAAACAGACACATATTTGTATAAACTCTTTTATTAATAGTTTAAACTTTGATACTATCTATACTTTGATACTATCTAATAGTATATATTGACTTAGATAGTATCTAAATTTTATATAAAATTATTTCACTACTCACTTTTTTATTTAACTATGTTAAATTCAAGTTTAATTTTTTCTATTCTTTCCTCTTGAATTATCTTGCTTTTATGTTTTCTATTCTTTCTTCTACTACACTCAACATTTCTGTGAATTTTTCTTTTTTATCTCTTTCTTCTTGTACTAATTTTTCTGGAGCTTTTGCTAAGAATCCTTGATTTGCAAGTTTTCCATCTACTCTCTTAATTTCACTAAGTAGATTTTCTTTTTCTTTTGTCAATCTTTCAAGTTCTTTTTCAAAGTCTACCAACTCATCAAGTGGTATAAATATTTCCATTCCTTCTTCAACAATACTTACTGCATCTTCTGGTATAGAATCTTTATTATCTGTAATTTCAATACTTGATGCATATGCAAGAGTTAGGAAATATTCTTTTCCAGCTTCAACAGCTTCTTTTCCTGATTCAGCAGGAACTATTATAACCTTAGATTTTTTAGAAGGTGGAACATTCATCTCAGCTCTTATTGCTCTTATTGATTTTATTCCTTTCATAACAAGTTCCATCATATTTTCTTCTGCTTGAAGATTTGCCTCTTCTGAATATTTTGGCCAATCAGAAACTATAATGAATCCTTCTTTTCCTGGAATATTTGTATAAATTTCTTCAGTTATAAATGGCATATACGGATGAAGAAGTTTTAATATTCTTTCAAGAACATAGTTTAAAGTAAATATTGCAGCATCTTTAGCATCTTGGTTGTCTCCATAAAGTCTTGGTTTAACAATTTCGATATACCAGTCACAATATTCATTCCATGTAAATTCAGATATTTTTGTAAGTGCTATACCTAAATCATATTTATCCATCTTATCTGTAACATCTGCTATTGTGTTGTTTATTCTTGAGATTATCCATTTGTCTGCAAGAGTTAAATTCGCTCTTACATCATTAAGTGCAAGTTTAGAATAATCTTTTCCTTCCATATTCATAAATACAAATCTAGTTGCATTCCATAATTTGTTTGCGAAATTTCTTGCATATTCTACTCTTTCCATGTAGAATCTCATATCATTTCCTGGGGAATTTCCTGTTATAAGTGTATATCTTAATGCATCTGCACCAAATTCGTCGATTATATCAAGAGGATTGATTCCATTTCCCAATGATTTAGACATTTTTCTTCCTAATGAATCTCTAACCAATCCATGAATAAGTACATCACTAAATGGAGTTTCGTTTAAACAGAACATAGCAGAGAATGTCATTCTTACTACCCAGAAGAAAATAATATCATATCCTGTTACAAGAACACTTGTTGGATAATAATAATCAAGTTCTTCATTTTTTTCTGGCCAACCTAGTGTTGAGAAAGGCCATAACGCTGATGAAAACCAAGTATCAAGTACATCTTCATCTTGTTTTATATTGCCACTTCCACATTTTGGACATTTGTGAGGAGCTTCACTTGCAACAATTGTTTCTCCACATTCTTGACAATAATATGCTGGTATTTGATGACCCCACCACAACTGTCTTGAAATACACCAATCTCTTATATTTTCAAGCCATTGAAGATATGTTTTATTGAATCTATCTGGAACAAGTTTAAGATCTCCATTATTTAAAATATCAATTGCAGGTTTTGCTAGTTCATCCATTTTTACAAACCATTGAAGTGATAATCTAGGTTCTATTACTGTATGACATCTATAGCAAGTTCCTACACTGTGGTCGTGTTCTTTTATTTTTATCAAATATCCAGCTTCTTTTAAATCCTCAACAATTTGTTTTCTACATTCAAATCTATCTAAGCCTTCATATTTACCACAAAGTTCATTCATTGTTCCATCTTCGTTCATAACATTGATTTTTTCTAAGTTATGTCTTTTTCCTACTTCAAAATCGTTAGGATCATGTGCAGGTGTCATTTTAACTACACCAGTTCCAAAATCTATATCAACATATTCATCTGCTACAATTTGCAGTTCTCTTCCAAACAAAGGTAAAATTGCTGTTTTGCCAACATAATCAGTATATCTTTCATCATTAGGATTAACAGCTATTCCTGAATCTCCTATTATTGTTTCAGGTCTTGTAGTAGCAATTTCAAGATAATCATCACTGTCTTTGATTGGATATTTTATATGATAAAAATTACCTTCTTGATCTTCATGGTCAACTTCTGCATCAGAAAGAGTTGTCTTACAGTCAGGACACCAGTTTATGATTCTGTTTCCTCTATAGATTTGATTTGCTTCGTAAAGTTTTACAAAAAATTCTGTAACTGCTTTATTGCAACCTTCATCCATTGTAAATCTTTCTCTATCCCAATCACAAGACGTTCCCAATTGTTCAAGTTGATTGACAATTTTTCTTCCGAATTCATTTCTCCAATCCCAAGCTCTCTTTAGAAATCCTTCTCTTCCTATTTCGTACTTAGTTTTTCCTTCTTCTTTCTTTATCTTATCAACAACTTTTACTTCTGTAGCGATAGATGCATGATCTGTTCCTGGAATCCAAAGAGCTTCAAAACCATCCATACGTTTCCATCTTATAAGTATGTCTTGAAGAGTGTTGTCAAGGGCATGACCCATATGCAACTGTCCTGTAATATTTGGTGGTGGCATAACTATAGAAAAAGGTTTCTTGTCAGGATTTGGTGAGCTTTTGAAAAATCCTTTTTCTCTCCACGTTTCGTAAATTCTTGATTCAAAATCTTTTGGATTATAATTTTTCTCCATTTTGAATACCTCCTTGATATTTTATAAATTTAAAAATTATATATTTATAATCGCTGTAATTAAAAAGAGCCCTTCGCCACAAAAGGACGAAAGACTCGCGTTACCACCTTAATTCCAAAATATAAAATAATTTATAGTTTGGCTCTCAATTGAATATAACGGTTCATACCGTCTAAACCTACTTGTAATATAAGTACATCTATTATAAAATACTTATGGTTCAGCTTAGAAACTCCAAAGCTACCTTCGACAAACCTGTTCTTAGAAAATCTTTCAGCCGATGAATTTCCCTCTCTAAAAGAAGTATTTGCCTACTCCTCTTTATCATAGTTTTTATTTGATAAATTAATAAAAATTTATATCTATATTTATTAAATATACTACAACTGATAAAATTTTTGTTGATAATTATCACAACAAATAAAAATTTATATTGCTAATATTATATAATTTAATTATCGTATTTGTCAATATAAATTTTTTTATAAGCTCTGCAAACATTCATACCCGTTTCCCGTTCAAATTCAAGCATATCCATCAAATTGATTACCTTTGCAATATAAGAATTTTTTTGCTTTTTTCTTTAATTTATTCTTAATTACTTTTAAAGTTGTATATTGGCTTTAATATTTCTTTTATCTCAACTGTGTCTTTTATATTTTCAACGATCTCATCAAGTGGTTTATAGGCTTGTGGAGATTCGTCAAGTGTAGATGCATTTACGCAAGTTGAGTACACCTCTTCCATAGAGTCCTTATATTCTTGCATTGAGATTTTATCTTTTGCTTGACTTCTCGATAATATTCTTCCTGCACCGTGAGGAGCTGAATTATTCCAGTCAGAATTTCCTTTTCCCTTACCTATGATTATTCCATCTCTCATATTTATAGGTATAAGTACGTCTTCTCCTAAATTCGCTGAAATAGCACCTTTTCTAAGTATCCTACTCTCTAAATCAATATAGTTATGAATACACTCAATCCTACTTTGTGTCACTTCTTCAACTATTTCTTGGAATTTTTTTGATCTATCAATATAATTATAAATTATATCGGATAAAATCAAAATTCTGTTTGTCTCTGCAAACCTTTGAGCAATTTCCATATCGTTTAGATATTGCTCCATAAGTTCATCTGTAAGGTAACAAAGTTCCTTATCTATATAAAATTCTTTTTTTATTTCATCTAATTCTCTTTGAATATTTTTTTCGGCCTCATTTTCCTTTAGATGTTCAATCAATTCAATTTTTTTATAACTGTTCTCTTTTTGGCAATATTTAATAGCTTTATTTTGATAAAACTTAGCTATTTGATTTCCTATATTTCTCGAACCTGTATGCACTGTTAGATACAATCCTCCAGAAGAATCTTTATTTACTTCTAGATAGTGGTTGCCTCCTCCAAGACTTCCAGCTGACTTGAATGCTCTATCCAAATCTTTTTTATTTTTGTAATTCAACTCATTTAAATCTAATTTAAATAAATTAATCAATGTCTTTTCCCTTGATCTAGGATATACATCGTATCCATGTGGAATATTTTTCCTGATTACATTATCCATCTTTTTGAAATCTATTTCTTTGATAGAAAACTTATCTAAACATATTTGAGCAACACCACA
>JAISUA010000098.1 GCA_031272305.1 Clostridioides sp. | reverse complement strand
ACTCCTGTTACTCCTGTTACTCCTGTTACTCCTGTTACTCCGGTTACTCCTGTTATTCCTGTTGCTCCTGTTACTCCTGTTATTCCTGTTACTCCTGTTACTCCTGTTACTCCTGTTATTCCTGTTACTCCTGTTACTCCTGTTACTCCTGTTACTCCTGTTACTCCTGTTACTCCTGTTATTCCTGTTGCTCCTGTTACTCCTGTTACTCCTGTTATTCCTGTTATTCCTGTTACTCCTGTTACTCCGGTTATTCCTGTTACTCCTGTTACTCCTGTTACTCCTGTTACTCCTGTTGCTCCTTGTAATCCTGTTACTCCTGTTGCTCCTGTATTTCCTGTTGGACCTGTGATTGCTCCCCCAGTTCCTCCTGGTCCAGTTGGCCCTGTTACTCCTTGGATTCCTTGTGGCCCTGTTACTCCTTGGATTCCTTGTTGACCCGTTGCTCCTGTAGGACCTGTTACACATTTAAAACATGGCATCACGCAATGTTGCCAACATCTATTATTTGATTTTCTACATTCGCAACAATTACAATTCGTATTATTAGATTTGTTTGAACAATTACAATGCATATTATTATATTATATTTGTTCAAATAATTATGATTAGTTCTGTTACATTTATTTGAACAATTACAATTTGTTTCGTTGCATTTATTCGTATAATTACAGTAATTCATATTACACCTCACATTAAAATATTTATCTTCATAGTCTAATATATAAACATCATATTGAAATATTTATCTTCATAATCTAATATATTAATAATTTATAAAAATGTTACAATTAAGTGAGTATGTCATACTTTTTATTTTTTAGCTTAGTCTCTTATTTATTATGGTTCTTTATTTATTATGCTTCTTTATTAATCAGTTAAATATTAGGATTCTATAACATTTAAATTTAGCGTAAGAAAAAAACAACAGTATCAATATCTTTGTGTAAACTTTTATTTTTGTTATACACACATAGTTTTTGAAATATTGAACAAAAGTTTACACAAAATATTTTATACTACACAAAAGACGCCAACCTTAACGATTGACGTCTTTTTTTACGTAAGAATAAAATCTCTATTCTATTTGTGTGAATTCCATTTTGTTTATATTTATTTGAAACTATTTATATAGATTCGTTTTATTTATATCTATTTGAAACTATTTACATAGATTCGTTTTGTTGATATTTATTTAAAATTGTTTATATCTGTGTTTGTTTTATTTACATCTATTTCATCACTATCTATATTGGCTACATCTGAATCCTTTTTTGCTAAATCAACAGTTATACTGCTTTCATTGTTATTATCATCAGTATTTTCTTTATCACTGTCGTTTTCACTATCTTTTTTGTCGCTTCCTTTGTCATCTTCATCGTCAATTGGAAGTGTCATCTCATATGCAGCTTTAAATTGTTCTTGATCAAGTGTTTCATATTTCAAAAGAGCTTTAGCTACATATTCCAATCTTTCAATGTTTTCAACAAGTATTCTCTTAGTTCTAACATAAGCTTCTTCGACAATTGATTTGACTTCTTGATCTATTTCAAATGCTTCTTCCTCTGAATAATTTCTTGTACTTGAGAAGCTTTTTCCTAAGAATACTTCATCATCACTATCGAATGTCATTGGTCCTAATTTTTGACTCATACCATATTTTACAACCATATTTCTAGCTGTAGAACTTACTCTTTCAAGGTCATTAGATGCTCCTGTAGATATGTCTTTCAAAATAAGTTCTTCTGCTACTCTACCACCAAGAAGTACTACTATATCATCTTCCATTTCTTTCTTTGTAGCAAAGAATTTATCTTCTAAAGGAAGTTGCATAGTAAATCCTCCAGCTGTTCCTCTTGGAATAATTGTTACTTGGTGTACTGGATCCGAATTTTCAAGAGCACTTGCACAAATAGCGTGACCTGCTTCGTGATAAGCAGTAAGTATTCTTTCTTTCTCAATTATTACTCTTGATTTCTTAGCAACACCAACTATTACTTTCGTAATTGATTCTTCTATAGACTCCATAGTAATTTTCTTTTCTCTTTTTCTAGCTGTCAAAATAGCAGCTTCATTCATAAGATTTTCAATATCAGCTGGAGTAAATCCTGGAGTTTGTTTTGCAAGAACATCTAATTTTACATCTTCTGCTAATGGTTTATTCTTTGAATGCACTCCAAAGATAGCTTCTCTTCCCTTTACATCTGGTCTTCCAACTACTACTTGTCTATCGAATCTACCTGGTCTAAGTAGAGCTGGATCAAGTATATCTGGTCTGTTTGTAGCAGCCATGATAATTATTCCCTGATTGATACCAAAACCATCCATCTCAACAAGAAGTTGATTTAGAGTTTGTTCTCTTTCATCATGTCCTCCGCCAAGACCTGCTCCTCTTTTTCTACCAACTGCATCTATTTCATCTATAAAAATTATCGCAGGTGAACTTTTCTTTGCTTCTGCAAATAAATCTCTAACTCTTGATGCACCTACACCTACAAACATTTCTACGAAATCTGAACCACTTATACTAAAGAATGGTACTCCTGCTTCTCCTGCTACTGCTTTTGAAAGGTATGTTTTACCTGTTCCTGGAGGTCCTACCATAAGTATACCTTTAGGTATTCTAGCACCTAATTCAATATATTTTCTTGGATTTTTTAAGAAATCAACAACCTCTTCAAGATCTTCTTTTTCCTCAACCAAACCTGCTACATCTCTAAAAGTTACTCTTGTTTTTTCATCGTCTTTATGCATTTTTGCCTTTGATTTTCCAAAACTCATAACCTTTCCTCCGCCACCTTGTGACTGTCCCATAAATAAGAACCATGCTGCAACCATAAACAACAATAAGAATAATGTTGGTAAAAACTCTACGAACCATGGCATTGAAGGTTTGATTTCTCCGCTTACTACCAATGAGCCTTTTTTCACTTGATTTAAAACATCATCTGCAAATTTATCCCCCATAACCTCTGTAGGTATGTATGAAATAAATTTTGTATTTTTGCTCTTTATAGTTCCTTCTACACGAGTTCCATCCACAAAGTGAATAGTAGATATATTACTATCAGTCAACTCTTTGTATACTTGTGAAAAATTAAGTTCTTCTACTTTTTCACCTTGTTTTGCAGTAGCTTGTATGATAAAAAGCAATATAACACCAATTATTACATACAATCCTGCTCCTTTAAGTATTTTGCTCAATATTTAAGCCTCCTTTCATCTACCTCTTATATAGATCTCCAAAAGTTATATTTAAAACTTTTTTTGTATTTGAATCTATTTTATAATCCTCACTTGTTCTATACTCTCCAACACAGATTACTCCCTGTTCATCGAGTATTACAGGAATATTTGCTCTATCTTGTTTTGGTATTTTCATATCTACAAACAAATCCTGTAATTTTTTACTTCCACAAGAAAGTTTTATTTTATCTCCTTTCTTTCTATTCCTTATAATTATACCTCCTTTTATCTTATCAAAATCAAAAGCCTTTGAATTTTTATTGTGCTTAGTTCCTCTAAACTTATCAATTGTCATAACTTCTGTTTTGATTATTTTATTGATGTCATTCATCTTAATAAAACCGTTATGAGGAATATTATAACAAAACTCAGCCTGATTTTGTTCAGAAATAATTTTTTTAGTAAAAAAAAGATCATTTTCTTGTCTATATACATTTATACCTTTTGGAAGAGTTATCCTCTTTCCTAATTTTGAACTATTTTCTAAACTCATAACATCATCTATATGAACTTGATCAATATTATTTGTATTTCCTAAAATATATTTTAAAGCTAATCTAATAACTCTAGCTTTAATTGCCTTGTGAAGTTGCAAATAAATATCCATAGGAATGTATATTTCATCTAATATTTTAGTTATTTTTTCTCCATCTATAGATTTATTATATATTCTACTTTCTTTTTCTATATATTTATTATATTTAGTATACGTTGCGTTAGATTCCACTCCATTTTTATTTATTTCAATTCCTGTTTTATCTCTTTCAGATTCTTTCTTATTTACTTCAGATTCTTTGTTATTTACTTTAGATTCTTTGTTATTTCTTTCAAGTATTTTATAAAATACTTCATTTGCATATTCTTCTATAAAATCGTAATCTGCACTTAAATTTTTACCCATTCTAACAATAGCATTTAGAATATTTGAATTAAAATTTTCACTCATATATGGTAATAAGTCTAACCTAATCTTATTTCTCGTGTAAATATGTTCAAAGTTTGATTCATCTATTCTAGGACTTAGATCATGTTCTTCACAATAATCTTCTATTTCCTTTCTTGAAATATCAAGCAGAGGTCTAATAATAATATCATCTCTCTTGTATTCGATACCTCTCAAACCTTGCAAGCCTGTTCCTCTCATCATTCTCATAAGAATGGTCTCAGCTTGATCATTCAAATTGTGAGCGATAGCTATCTTTGAAGAGTTAGTCTTTTCTTTAATTTCGTAAAACATCTCATATCTTATCTTTCTTGCACCATCTTCTACTGAAAGTGAATTTTCCAAACAAAACTTAGGTACATCAACTGATTTTATAAAATATTTTATATTCATTTTTTCACACAAATTCGCAACAAACTTGGCGTCTAACTGTGCTTGCAAACCTCTAATTTGATGGTTTAAATGAGCAGCATAAATTACCAGTTCAAATTCATCTTTTAAACTGTTTAGAATATGCAACAAGCAAACAGAATCAGGTCCTCCAGATATTCCAAGGACAATCTTATCACCTTTTTGTATTAAATTGTGATCTTTTATCGTCTGTCTTACTTTCTCAATTAACATCATTTTCCCTTTCGTCTTTAAAATTTTTTTCTTGGATACTATCAATAAAAATTCCCTCTGATTATATAATAACAAAATACACTGATAAAAGGTAGTTTTTTAATAGTTTTATTTTAAAAATTTTTGTTTGATTTAATTGCAATCTTCATTATATTTTTAGCTGTGAAGTCTTGTTCTATACTTAGATTATATTCCAAAAATATTTTCATAGCAAAATCTTCTTCTGAATCTATAGAAGAAAACAAATCTTTTTCTTCTACCTTTGACTTACTTTTTTCTAAATCTATCTTAATATTAGACTTTTCATCAAAATTAAGAATACTTTTTTCCGAATTTATTTTAGATACAGAAATCTTTTGATTACTAGAAGTATTTTTTTCTATATCCATTTTAGAATTAGACTCTACTTTATTTATAACAACACTATATTTTTCTGTAAAGACTGTCATTAAGAAAAATCTTCCTTGTGCTAAAAATTTAAATCCTGTTTCACAATTTTCTTTGAACTTCATAACTGTATCAATTTGCCCTGTTTTTTTTATGGTAAATTCTGTAGGAGTTATTTTCATTGTATTTTTTGTATTATCATCATTATAATTCACAAATATGCTTTTCCCTCTTTTGTACATATTTGCTTCTCCATGAAATTCAATTGGAGAGACTTCTCCGTCTGAATATTGTGTAGTTTTTATATAAATATCAACTTGTCTTAAAAACAATGAAATTCCTCCTTTGATATTTTTATAGATTTAATTATATTATATTAATTTTTGTTAGTACTTTTTTCGTTTAGTAATCAATCTTTATTTATTAATATTACCTATATCCTTTATTTATTAATATTTATTTATTAATATTATCTATACTATTTATTAATATTTTTGTATTTCTTATTAATATTTTTGTATTTCTATCTTTTCCACATTTTCTATATCTTGGTCTATAAATTCTTTAGCTATAACATAGAATTTATCAGGAATATCAGATACATAATACTCATACTTTGCCTGTGTTCTTTGCGTATTATTTAAAATATTTTTCTCTTGCATAGTTTTTTTCAAATCTTTAGCTGTTTCTTTCGCTGGATTTACAAGAATTATTTTTTCTCCTACAGTTTCTCCTATAGTTCTCATAAGAATAGGATAATGAGTACATCCCAATACTAGACAATCTATATCTTTATTTATCAACTCTTCAAGGTATATTTTTGCAGTCAATTTTGCAACTTCGTTATTTGCCCAACCTTCTTCGGCAATAGGTACAAACAAAGGACATGCTTTATCTACTATTTTTATATCTTTATTTATCTTAGCAATTTCTCTCTCATAGGCTTTGGATCTAATAGTTCCATCAGTTCCTATTACTCCTACAATATTATTTTTTGTAGTATATGCAGCTGTTCTCGCTCCAGCTTCTATTACTCCTATGATTGGAATATCATATTGTTCCTTAGCTTCGCTAAGTGCTCTCGCTGTAGCTGTATTACAAGCTATTACAATAGCTTTTACATCTTTCTCCATCAAAAAATTTATTGCTTGAAATGTATATTTCTTTACTGCTTCTTTCGATCTCGGTCCATATGGAACTCTAGCAGTATCACCAAAATATACTATATCCTCATTTGGCAGGATTTTTTTTATTTCTTTCAATACTGTAAGTCCTCCAAGACCTGAATCGAACACTCCAATAGGTCTATTACTCAAATTTACTTCCTCCACTCTAAAACTTTATTGTGAATCACTTTTTTATAAATTAATTTTTATATTACATTTTCATTTTATTTTTTTCCTTTTTATTCATTGTATTGATTCAAGCAAAAATTGTTACTCCTAAACTTTAATTATAATTTATTATTGGATAAAAATAAAGAATTAAATAAATATTTTTTAGATAAAAGTATAACAATATGAAAATTACGTGAAAAATTATAGTGTAAATATTTTCGTTTAAACTTTTATTCTCACTAGATCATCTATTTTTTTAACTCTGATATATGATTTATAGAAATATTTATAGTATACTAAAAACTTATAGAAATACTTTTTGTTATATGAATTATCATAAAACATCTTATCTTATTTCTACAAATTAAAATATCTGTAAGAAATATTCTTACAGATATTTTTAAGGAGAATTTTTTACATCTATTTTTTAATATGTTTATACCTTTTTATTTTTTTTACATCTATTTTTTTAGTATGTTTATAATAATTTCTTCAGATCTATTTTTTAGTATCTTTATAATAATTTTTTAAATAATAAATATTTGATTTGTTCTAATTTATACCATTCTATCTTTTCTTTATTAGTTTCATAAAATTGTCTTCTGTATTATCTGTACTTTTTATTTCTTGGTGTTGATTATCAACAACAGCTTGACTTATAACATCATTTTGATTTATATCAGAACTTTGGTTTATGACATAACTTTTGTTTTTATCAGAACTTTGGTTTGCATCAGAACTTTGTTTTATAATTTCATCTTTTGAGTCTTTATTTTCATCTTTATTCATAAATTTATTTATTATTTCCACAGTTTTAAATTTAAGTCTTTTCTCGTCTGCTTGTTTTACTGTTTTTTCTGCAATCATATTGTATTCTTCTTCTGAAAGAATTGATTTTAATTTTTCATCTGTTTTGGCATCTATAGCTGTTTTTTCATCATCTACAAAGCAAAGAGGAGGAAACATAACACACCACCAATTTTTACCTTTACCTTCTCCTATTACTATTTTTAGAGTTTTGTATCTTCCTGAAGGAAGCACTATATTTGCATATTGTTTAGTAGGAAAATTACTGTATGTAAGATTTGTTGTTACTGAATAATTATATGAATTTTTTTCTATTACTCTTTCGCAAATTTGATTTATATTTTTCATTTCTTTAGTAATTATTGCTTCACTTTCAGTTATATCTGCTGATTCTTGAAGTCTTGGTTGTAAATAATTAATAACTTCATCTCTAACATTTAATTTCAAATTTTGATCTTCTATAGAATCACTGTTTGCCAACACGTGAAATCTTATTAATTTATTCTTATAACCTTGTGATACTTCATCAATTTTTTTCGCTTCGCTATTTATAGTAAAAGCAATTACACTTATAAACCCAATTAACAATGTTAATGACGTTATTATTCTAAGTTTAATTATCTTTTTTTCAAACTTTACACTACTTTGTTTACACTGAATTTGCTCTATATTATTATTTTGTTTATTTTTCATTTTATTTTCTTTTAAGTTTTTTATTTTTTCAATTATATTTTTTACACTCATAACTATTCCCCTTTTTCATCTCTCTATTTTTTCATCTCATATGTGATATATAGATTATAGACAAATGAAAAATTTTTATACATTATTTCTTTAAAAATTCAAGTGCAAACTCTGTAAATATTGCTACTCCATATTTCATACACTCTTCATTTAATTTCATTTTTTCACTGTGCAAACAATGAGTGTATTCATCATCTATAGGTTTATTTTCGTTCAATTTGATTCTTTCACTCTTTAGTTTTCCTGAACCCAAAATAATAACACAACCTTTAACCTTTTCAAATATAAATGACAAATCCTCTGAGAACATCTTTGGCTTGCTATCAATAACATTTTCGCTTCCAAGTATCTTTATAGATGCTTCTTTCAATTTTTCACGAATATCATCGTCATTTACAGTACAGCTACATCCAAACGTATCTTCCACTTCCACTTTTATCTCATAAAATTCTGCTATAGAATTAGCATATTTTTTTATTTCTGAAACTAATTTTTTCCTTGTTTCTTCATCAAAATATCTTATTGAAAGCTCTACATCTGTCTTTGGTGAAATAATATTGCCTCTTATTCCTGATTGAAATTTTGAACAAACTACTACGTATTGACTTTGATTATCTATTTTTTCTAAAATTATATTTTGTAATCCATTAACAAATGAACACGCTGGAATTATTGTGTCTTTCGCCAAATATGGAGTAGATGTATGTCCACATTCTCCAAAAAAACTAATCGTCACACTATCAGTAGCTGCTGTTGCTTTTCCTTTTGCAATATGGATTTCTCCAGTATTTACTAAAGGATCTTGATGTAGAGCTATACAAGCGTCTACATCTTCCAAATAGCCTTCTTCTATTAATTTTTTCGCACCAGCTCCTACTTCTTCACTATCTTGAAATAGAAATTTTATTTTTCCATTCATTTGAGATTTGTACTGATTCAATATTTTTATAGTTCCAAGTAAAATAGCCATATGTGCATCATGACCACAAGCGTGCATTAAACCTTTATTTTTCGATTTAAAATCATAATCATTATCCTCGTTGATAGGAAGAGCATCCATATCAGCTCTAATCGCCAGAGTCTTTCCTTCTCTTTGTGTATCTATTTCTGCAACTACAGAAGTCTTGCCTGCTCTTTTGTATTTTATATTTAAATTCTCTAATTCATCTATAATTCTTAATTGAGTATTGTATTCATTTCCACTTAGTTCTGGAAATTCATGAAACAATCTTCTCAAATATATTAAATAACTCTCTAACTTCAAAATTTCACTTTTCATTTTTTACAACACCTTATTTTACTTTTCTTTTTTTAATAAAATTTTATTTTACTTTTTTTAAAAATAACACTTTATTTCGCTTTTCATTTATAATAACTTCTTTTTTTATTTATAAATAGCACTTTCTGTAAAAATAATTTTGATTTATTAGTTTTGATTTTACAATAAAATACTGATATTTCATTTTAATCCTCATACAAACTCTACTATCAAGATTACAAAAATAACTATTACAATTCTTATTATTCCCTTAAACTATAAAAATATTATTACTTTTTATTGCATTAAAAAAAGCTTATTGCACTTTTTTAATGCAATAAGCCTTTTGATTATAACATAAATATTTTTACAAGATTAGATTAAACCTCATTTTTCTAGATTCATTCAACCTTTTAAAATTGTATTGGTATTTCTTGTTTTGTTTCTAAATTATAGAATTTTACATCTACTATTTTGTCGTTCATTATTTCTACTTTAGCTACTGAACGAGAATCATCTCTTGGAAGAGTTGTACTTCCTGGATTTATAATAGTTGTCTTACTTATTACTCTATATTCCTTAACGTGAGTATGTCCGAAAATCAACAGATTTATTCCCATATCTCTAGACTGTTTTATAAATGATTCCTTATTAGCTTCATATCCATGTGATATTATACATTTAAATCCACCTATTTGATAATAAGCGTAAGGACTTAATATTGGATGCTTAATTGCTTTCTGATCTGCAAGTGCATCACAGTTTCCTTTCGCAAAAACAATATTTGGCATTGCATTTATCTTTTCAACAAGTCCGCTTGGATCATATCCTTCTGCTAAAGTATTCCTTGCTCCATTATAAATAATATCTCCAGCATGGAAATATAAATCACAATCACTTAAAATTTCTATAGCTTTTTCAAAATATTTTAAACTACCATGTGTGTCACTAAGTATTCCTATTTTCATTACTAACCTCCGTTGCTAACAAACTTTTCTACTTGCTTCAACATATTTTTATCTACTAATACATACTAATACTTTTATATACATTTTGTCAATTGTTTAAACATGATAGTTTTGGTAATATACTATACTTCTGATAATATCAAATGTTCATTCACAAAAAAATTTTATGTATTTTTTTTCACATAAAAATAGACCTTTGAAAGTTAATTTTTATCTATAACCTTTCTAGGTCTATTCAAAATCATCAATAAAAATATATTTTTATGTATTTTATATGTATATATGTTTGTACGAATTTTATATTATATATACATATCTAATTCCATAATCTATACATAAAAAAATTTTATATTTCACATTATTTACATTTCTAAATAATCTAATGTAAATTGTGAATAAAGTGCAACACCATAATCTATCATATTTTCATCTAATTTGAATTTTTCGTGATGATGAGGGTAAACAGCTCCGATCTCTTTATTTCCTCCACCTAGCCAAACCATAACTCCTTTTACTTGTTCCAAATAGTATGAAAAATCTTCCGAACCCATAAGTTTTGGTGTATCTGCATAATGTTCCATTGGTTCTTCATTTCCTTCACCTGCTACTTTAGCCCATGCACCACTTACTACTTCTGCAATTTCTTCGTCATTATATACACTTGGTGCACTTTGAACTATATCAATATCTACTTTTATCTCAAACATATCAGCAATTGCTTTTGCATGTCTTTTTATAGCATCGTGAACTATAAGTCTTGTTTTAGGATTGAAATATCTCATAGATATATCTAAATCAGTATTTTTTGCTATTATATTTGCTTTTGTTCCACCACTAAATTTTCCAACTGAAAGAACTATTGCTTGTTGTGCATCTGTATTTTTTGTTACTATTGCTTGAAGATTTTCTACAAAAACACAAGCTGGATGTATAGTATCTTTTGCAAGATGAGGAGTCGAACCATGTCCAGACATACCTTCAAAATGAACATATATAGTGTCGCAACCTGCTGTAAGTTCTCCTCTTTTTATTGTAGCTTTACCCACTTCAAGAAGTGGATGATCATGAATTCCAAGACATACGTCTACACCATCCAAAAATCCCTCTTTTATAATATTTTTAGCACCTTCAAATGTTTCCTCTGCTTCTTGGAAGAAAAATCTTATTTCTCCATTTAGATCGTCTTTATATTGATTTAATATCTTTAATGCTCCTAATAGCATAGAAGTATGAAAATCATGACCACAAGCATGCATTTTTCCATCTTCTTCTGATTTGAATTCAACATCTGACTCCTCTTTTACAGGTAGAGCATCTATATCTCCTCTAAGCATCACTGTTTTTCCAGGATTATTACCCCTTATAAATGCAATTACAGAAGTTCTCCCTGCTTTTTTGTATTCAACACCCATCTTTTCAAGTTCTTCAATTATTTTTTGTTGAGTTCTGAACTCTTGACCACTTACCTCAGGATGTCTATGAAGATCTCTTCTAAAATCAACTATCTCATCGTGAATTTCTCTAGCTTTATTGTACATGTTTTCCATTACACCGCTCTTCACTTTCTATCACTCCCTAATTTAATAATAAACGCCTAAAAACAAGCTCAAATAATAATGATTTAATACTTTCACCAATTTAAATGAATTTCACTAATTTAAATAAAATTGATAGTATCATTTTTATTTTTTCTAATTATTCATTATTATTCTTGCTCTTATTTTAACGTAAAATTCGAAAAATAACATTGTGTTTTGAATACAAAAAATAAACTTATTTTTATATTCAAAACACAGTAATTAATTTTAATCTAGCATTTTTAAAATTCTTGTTGCAAGTGTTATATTTAATTTTGACTCATAATCATTCAAATCGTACTCTAATAAATCACATATTTTTTTGTATCTATACTTTATAGTATTGTAATGCACATACATTTTGCTTGATGCAAGTTTCAGGTTCCAATCACAACTTATTATACAAATTAATGTATCCATTAGTTCTGATTTGTAATTTTTATCGTAAACTAATATTGGCTTTAAAATTTTGACTGCATAATCTTCACTTTCTTTATTTTTATAAATATTATATAAAAATTCATACACTCCAAGATCTTCATAGAAAATAGTAGAATCTCTACCTTTTTTTATAGTTCTAGCAATTTTGATACTTAATGACGCCTGCTCAAAACTCATATGAGTTTCCATAGGATCATTGACTTTACTTCCTATCCCTACAGTTACAGTTGATTTATGATTTTTTCTAACTATTTCTCTGATATTATCACCTATATTTGTAAGCTTAGAGTGTATATTTTTTTGTTCAAATTGTTCTAAATTTATTAAAAATACAATGCTGTCGCTGAATTTAAAACTTATAGGATTTTCGACAATAAGCTTCATATATTCATTACACGAATTTAAAATTTTTTTACTATTTTCTTCTATTTTTCCTACTTCTTTTTTATCATTTATATCCAAATATTTCTTCTTGAAATCATCTATATCTGCAATCATAACGCATACTGATTTATTCAAAATATTCCATCCAAAAATATCTGATCTCTTTTGAATTTCTTCTATTGATTTTATATTTCCTAAAATAATATCTTGAACAAACTCACTTTCCTGTCTTTCTCTAACCTGAGATCTAGATAATTTCTTTTGAACATCAAGTACAATCGACGTATTTGCATAATTTAATATTCCTTTTTCATATGAACCTATATTTATATCTTTTTTATTCAAAAATATTATATATCCATATGTTTCCTTATTTACACCTATTCTATAAGAAAAATAAGTTTCTAAAAGTGTATTTAATTCTATATCACTTAAATCTGGTTTTTTATGACCTTTCAAAATAGAATAATATCTTTTTTGAAAATGCAAGTCACAGTACATAATGTCACTTTTTAGGAAATTTGATAATAAATCAAGTATTGCTTGTATTCCTCCATCATGAATTACTACATCCGAAAATTTATCATTTACTTCCATAGTTTGTTTAAGTATTTTTGTCTGCTTGTCGATAATTTCTGAAAGTATGGGATTGATTACATCTATGTGTGCAAATTCAATTGGTACATCAATAATTGGAAAGTTAAGTTCATCTGCTAAATTTTTTACTTCATTTGGCAATACTTTTATGAATCTCTTCATTTTTATAAAAAAAGCTGACATTCCAAACTCATTTAGCTGAACTATGCTATCATAAAGTAATTTTGGATTATCACGAAATATATATCCACTGCAAAGAACGATTTCCTTTCCAGTAGACCATGCATATGGATCTGGTGCATCCATGACTGTTACAGAATTCACTGCTCTATCTAGACCACCTTTTCCTGCAATCACTTTGAAATCTTTAAATCTTGGATTACTTAATATATCTCTTACTGTAGTTATTTCTTTCATTTGTATATTTCCCCCTTTCAATAAATTGCCCATTTTTCGTATTTGAATTTATATTACAATAATACTTCTTATTATTTTAAATAAAATCACAAATCACTTCCACTAAATTTTTATTTTTGAATTTATATTACAATAATACTTCTTATTATTGTAATAAAATCACAAATCACTTCCACTAAATTTTTATTTTGATTTGAAAATAAATATTTATATTGATACTTACATAAATTTATTTCAAATACAATGATTAAAATTAAAAAATTATTAAGTAATTTTTTTTAATTTTTATATACATATCAACATATTTTTACAACCATATCACTGCTTAACAGAACATATATTTTAGTCTAGACTTATTTAAATCTTTATAGACATATCAATGTATCTATACACATATGCCAGTATTTGTCACTACATATGTTTGAAGATAGTTTGATTTCAATTTTTCTACTATATTAACACTTCCATATCTATATCTATATTTTTCACTACATATGTTTGAAGATAATTTGATTTCAATTTTTCTGCCATATCAACATATCTCTACACCTATATCACTAGTTGTCACTACATATGTTTGAGCATAGCTTGTTTTCAATTTTTCTGAACATAAATTCGCTTCTTTTTTGTTTTTAAAAATTCCAAACACTGTAGGTCCACTTCCACTCATCAGAGAACCTATTGCATTTTCATTCATGATTAATTTTATTTTATTGATATCCTCAACTTCTTTAGTTGTAACCGATTCTAAAACATTTTGCATATTCTTAGCTACATAAGCAAAGTCACCTGCATTTAGCATTTCAACGATTTTTTTTGTATCCGGTCTTTTTTCCACATTGGATATATCAAACTTACTATATACCATCTTTGTAGAAATATTAACATCCGGCTTGCAAACTACAATATTAGTATTTTGAGGCAAACCTTTTATATCAGTAAGTTTTTCTCCTATGTTTTCTGCTAGAGATGCTCTTCCAGAAATACAAAACGGAACATCAGCACCAAGTTGTGCACCTAATTTTTGTAGTTCTTTTTCATTTAAACCTAAACTCCAAATCTTATTTAAACCTACTAAAACTGCCGCTGCATTTGAACTTCCTCCTGCCAATCCTGCTGCTATCGGAATATTTTTGTCAATGAATATTTCTACTCCATTTTTTATTTCAAAATTATTTTTTATTAGACTTGCTGCTTTATATGCTATGTTATTTCTGTCTAAAGGCAAATTATCGCTATTACTTTTTATTATTATTTTATCTTTAACAATCTCTTTTATATCAATCATATCATATAAATCAATAGACTGCATGATCATCTCGACTAACGAGTATCCATCCTCACGTTTTCCAATGATGTCCAAAGATAGATTTATCTTAGCTCTACTTTTTAATTTCAAAATTTTTCTCCTTTTAATAACTTTTGATTTTAATAACTTCTCATTATTTACGTAACATGTATTTAACTATCTTTTCATTATTTACAATAACTTGTATTTAACTATCTTGTCATTATTTACAGTAACTTGTATTTAATTATATTTTTATCTTTTGTTTTTTATCTTTTGTTTTTTGTTTTCTCTTCAGCAAAATTAAAGATATTTTTTATTTTTTTAATGCAAAATTCAATGATTATCGTCAAAATAAGTACAATTATATTATACTACAAATTCATCATTTATAAAGACTTTAAGTTTAATAAAAAATAAATAATAATTTTAATTGTGAAGATGATAGATTGTCAATCTTATTATTTTTGAATATTATGTATTTTTATTACACATATCTTGAGTTCTTCTAAATAAAAATCTATTTTTAAATTCTTAACTTTATAATTTTAGTATATATATGCATTCTTATTATATATTTTTGCTTATACTTATATATTTTTTATTCGTGTTTATGTATTTTTACTAGTATACAATACTACTATCTATTGCTAGTGTTTATCTATTTTTTCTAGTATGAATACTACTATCTATTGCTAGTGTTTATCTA
>JAISUA010000097.1 GCA_031272305.1 Clostridioides sp. | reverse complement strand
CATTAAATCTTTCAAGAACGATTGTACTAAAAAAGCACCTATTTCTGTAAGTGCTTTTTAATAAGTCATATGTTTTCTACTTCCTTAATAATATATTTATTTTGTCTTAATTCTTTTTCTGTAAATTTAAGTGGTTACCACGATGGTTTCTTTTATTGTAATCGAAGATATGTTTATGTGCTCCTATTGAGTGTATTTTAAGATTATCATGATTGCTAGTATCAATATCTTTTTTAGCATTTCCATTTTCATCATATATCCTACGTTGGATAACTTTATTTTCATTATCAACTAAATCTAATATAGAATTTCTATCTCCTTAAAATAAATTATGAAAATCAACCCTATAGATTAAAATTTATTTTTATATAAATATCTTGAATATGATGTAAATAAAATGGTATAATAATTATAGAAATAAAAAAGAAACTTCAATCTATTTGCGTTAGGGCGAAGTTTTCATTTCAAAAAAATTAATGAATGTTAACGATCTTCTGATTGATCGTCATTATCGTCCTTGTTGGTAGCAAGGGCGATTTTACTTATAAACTGAGATACAATTTTTATTACATCAACTACTGATATAAATAAATCGATTATATCTTTTATCGTTTGTAAGTTCATAATCTATCACCTCCAGAAAGAGATTTTTCCTCCTTCCTGAAAAAAATAAATTATGAAAACTCGCCCTATAGATTAAAGTCTCTCTTACTAAATTATATCATATTTTCGACTTCATATTTCAAATTGTCTATGCTATTTTTTATTCGGCTCATTGTAAAATAGTTGTTTCATTTTGTTATGTAGTGTTACTTCTAATGCTATCCTCTATTTTATTTTCTATTTCTACTTCTTCTTATTTTGCATTAAATCTTATTTTATTAGGAAGTTGACCTAGTTATTGAGTAAAATCTCGTTCAAACAACTTATTGAATTTTGTAAAGTCCAGTTCCATATATATCTCCTTTTGTTTTTTCTTCATAACTTTAAATACTTTAAAAAAATGCGTTGTTAACTACAGCTAAAAAATTAACCCCAGTATTTGCAATAGTTTCAAAATGTAACTGCGAAAGTAACATACAGCTTTTTTTGATATCAGTATTTGCAATAATTTTAGGTTGGTCATTTTTTCTAATATATTTTTGTATTAAAAAAGCACCTACTTCTGTAAGTGCTTAATCTAATCGCTATTGTATTTTAATTTGTGCTTATATTTTCATTTGTGTTTGTATTTTTACTTGAATCCGGAGCTTTCATATCATTTGGGAAGTTTTTTCCGTTTGGAAAATTACCTTCTCCTTGTGGCATTTCCCCATTTCCAAAGTTGCCAGGTCTTCCTCCACCTCCGTGTATATTTCCACTTCCACCTTCTCCTGCTACTGCATCAGTTATTTTTGTTTCACCACTATATATTTCATATGTTTCTCCCTTTTTTATATCTTTTGTTGATATTGCTATATTGCTTGAGTCAAGATATATAGTAAATTCTGTTATTGTTTTTCCATCTTTTTTCACGATGATTTTATCATTTTCTTTAAATGTTCCTGATGCATATATATAGCTTTGTGTCGAATTTTCGCTTATTCCTTCATCAGTAGCAGTTCCACCATAATATATATTTCCACCATTGAAATTCACAGTAGTTGCATCTATAGCAGAGTTTGCTCTTGAATTTATAAATGAATAGATATTTCCACCATTTATAGTAATAGAACCATTTGAATCTATACCGTCACCTTGAGCGTTTATTTTTAAATCGCCTCCATTGATAGTTATCTTGTAATCTCCAAACTCTTCATCTCCACTTGCGTTTAGACCATCATCGCTAGAAGTTATATCAATATTTCCTCCATTAATAGTTATATTTTTACCTTCTAAACCTTCATTTGATTTTACAATTTTTATAGTTCCACTTTCTATTATCAAATCTTCATCTGTATGAATTCCATCATCTCCAGATTCAATAGTAAGTGTTCCTGTTCCTTTTATTGTCAGATTGCTTGTTGAATTTATTCCATCAGCACTAGCTTTGATAACATTGTCACCTATTAGTGTAATTACTGTATCTTCTTTCAATTTTATGCCTTGCTCTACATCTGTTATAGTCCTATTATTAAGTATTAATTCTCCACTAGTCGCTTCTAAAGTTTGTGTTTGACTTGTACTAGTCTGAGTGTTGTCTGCAGCTTGTGTGTTATTGTCATTTGTAAATTTAATCAAACTTATGACAACAATTATTCCCAACATTATTAGCGATACTGTTATAATCTTTTTCTTATTTTCCATATTGTCACCTCTTTATTCTTATTTTTATAAATATAGTTCTTTTTGATAATCTAAGTTAAGACTTATGTTTAAATTACCATTTCTGCATCTAAGCTCATCTAAAAAAATTTTTTCATTCACGTCTTCTTTCAAAACTATTTCAAATTTTAGTTTGAATAGACTTCCTAATGCGTCAGTTTTTATTTCACACAATTTGTAACTTGAAGTATATTTATTAAAAGTATTTTCAAACGTACTTTCAAAATCCAAATTTTCAGGAATTGTTATTTTCAACAATCTTAAAGCTGTTGTGCTTTGACCATATTTAGTAATTTCTATAATAATCATAACTAAACACATAATCAAAGCTACAAATATTCCATACAAAACAAATCCCATACCTATTGCAAGGCCAATTGCCATTGAGAAT
>JAISUA010000112.1 GCA_031272305.1 Clostridioides sp. | reverse complement strand
GTTGCAAAAAGTGTCTTGCACTTAATATTATTTTCTATATATTCAACTATAGACCAAGCAAGACTTATTCCATCATAAGTGCTTGTACCTCTTCCTATTTCATCCAAAATCACAAGACTTTTTTCTGTAGCATTGCTAAGAATCAAACTCACTTCTGCCATCTCAACCATAAATGTTGACTGTCCTTGTGCTAAATCGTCACTAGCACCTACTCTTGTGAATATTCTATCCATAATTGGAATATGAGCCTCATCAGCAGGTACAAAAGAACCCATATGTGCAAGCAGTGCTATAATTGCACTTTGTCGCATATATGTTGACTTTCCTGACATATTCGGTCCTGTGATAATATTTATTATATTTTTCTTACTATCTAAAAAAGTGTCGTTAGGAACGAAATTTTCCTCGCCAATTATATTTTCAATAACAGGATGTCTACCATTTACAATAGAAAGTTCTCCGTCTTCATTCATTATAGGTTTTACATAATTTCTTTCATGAGCAATAGTTGCCATAGAAACAAACACATCTATATTTGCAATTTGTTCGGCAACTGACTGTATTCTGGTTATATTTCCATAGATCATATTTCTAATCTCAACAAAAATATCGTACTCCAATGATTTTATCTTTTCTTCAGCATTCAAAATTTTTTCTTCTACTTCTTTTAATTTTGGAGTGATAAATCTTTCTGCATTTGCCAAAGTTTGTTTTCTTATATATGATTCGTCAATATTAGCAGTTGCAAGATTTGCCTTTGTTATCTCAATATAGTAGCCAAATACTTTATTAAATCCTATTTTTAAAGTTTTGACACCTGTTCTTTCTTTCTCTTCATTTTCTATTTCTTTTATAATGAAAGCACCGTTTTTAGAAATACCTCTAAGCTCATCAAGTTCTTCGTTAAATCCTGATTTTATTATATTTCCTTCTTTTAAAAGCGTTGAAGGTTCTTCAAGTATAGCTCTTAAAATCAAATCGTAGATATCTTTTAAATCATCCAAATTCATAACGAACTCTTTTAATTTTTCTGAACTAGATGTTTTTATTAATTCCATAATATCTGGAAGTTTCTCAATTGAATCTCTAAGATTTATAAGCTCCTTAGGAGTGACTTTTTCGAATGCAATTTTTCCACAAATTCTCTCAATATCATAGATTTTTTTAAGAAGAATAGTCAAATCCTCTCTTAAAACATAATCGTCTTTTATCTCTTCAATCACGTTCAATCTTTTTTGTATTTTTTCAATATCATTTAAAGGTTCTTCAACATATTTTCTTAGAAGTCTTCCTCCCATAGCTGTAGATGTTTTGTCTAGTACATTTAAAAGAGAACCCTTCTTTTTATTTCCTCTGATAGTAGACGTAAGTTCAAGGTTTGTTCTAGTAAAAACATCTAGAACCATATATTCCTCAGAGTTGTATATGTTGATTTTATTTATATTAGTAGCTATGTGTTGCTGTGTTCTAAAAATATAATTTAAAATTATAATCAAACTATTTTTGATCAATCCCTTATTATCAAATCTAATATTTGACAAGTATTCTTCTGAAAAATATTTTTTCATAATACTCTCTTCTAAGTAATCATCATAAAATTTATCATTTATATAAATATCGCTTATTGAAGCTATTGTATTTAAATTTTCAATGTAACTTGTATCATTAATAATGATTTCAGTAGGAGATATCTTTGCTATTTCTTCAATCAATCTATTTTCTTTTAAATGAGTTGCATTGGTTTGACCTGTACTTATATCGATATAAGTTATACCTATCTCATCATTTTCTTTATAAATTGACATTAAATAATTATTTTTTTTGTTATCGAGAATATTTTCATCCAAAACAGTACCAGGCGTAACAACTTGAATAACTCCTCTTTTGACAATTCCTTTTACCTTAGATGGATCTTCTAATTGCTCTCCTATTGCTACTTTGTATCCATTCTCAATTAATTTAGATATATATGAATCGGCTGCATGATATGGAACACCACACATAGGTGCTCTTTCATCAAGACCGCAAGATTTTCCTGTTAGTGCTATTTCAAGTACTTTTGCTGCTACTATTGCATCATCGAAAAACATTTCATAGAAGTCGCCAAGTCTAAAAAATAAAATACAATCTTGATATTCATCCTTCACTTCTAAATATTGTTTCATCATAGGAGATAGACGATTTCTATCTATTTTCAAAATAAATCCCCTTCTTTCTGTCTTTTTCTTTATTTTCAATTCCTTAATTGCAATCTGTATTCCTTCATTATTATACCACAATTCAATATTTAATAGTTTTAAATATAATTTCAGATAGTAAGACTTGCAAGAAATTATATTAAAAGCAATGTTGCAAGTCTTGAAAAAACTGAGATAGAAAATCTCTGATTTTCGTTATCGAAGTTTCCTACTTGGTTCGAACGTAAATTTTCATTTTTCAACGAAAATTTAGTTCTCATAATAGCAATATTTTCATTGAAATATAACAATGAATAAAATATGTATATGTGAATTTAAAATTTTTTAATAAACTTCTATTTAATTAAAATAATTAGATTAAAACAAATAGATTAAAATAAAAAAGAAGCTGATAATATGTTTGAATAACTCGATTTAAGACTTACATCCACACAATGTGTGTAAGCATAAAACGAATCTAAAACAATTTTATCAACTTCTTATAAAATCTTATTTATTTTTTTAATAGCAATTTATTTATCTTTTTAAATTTTAAACTATCACAACTTATTTATTTTTTAATTAGAAAAACAATGAGTTAATATCAAATTCGATTCTTATTTTTCTAATTCGTTTGATGGATCTCCTGCCCATTCATAGAATGAAGCATCATAGTTTCTTACATTTTCATAACCAGCATTCTTAAGTAGTAATGCCATATGTGCAGATCTTATACCACCTGTACAATAAGTAACTATGTTATCATCTTTTTTGATTCCTGCTTCGTCCATTATTTTAGCTATTTCTTCGTTACTTTTTACTGTTCCATCTTCATTGTATAATTTATTGAAAGTGATATTTATAGCTTTAGGAAGATGTCCTCCTCTAGCTTCGCCATATTTAGTTGCACCTTCATATTCATCTTTTTCTCTAACATCGATTATCTTTAAGTTATCGTATTCTTTTTTTAGATCATCTGTTGTGATATTTAGATCAGATTTTACTTCTGATATAGTTATATCTGATGCTTCTACTTTTGGAACATCTTTTGTTATTTCTTTATTTTCTGATGACCATAAATCAAATCCACCATTTAGCATTCTTGCATCAAGACCAGCTCTTTTTAAAGACCAAACTACTCTTCCATCTTCTCCCCAAGCTGATTTATTAGCATAGACAACTATTTGACTATCTTCTTTTACACCTATAGCTCTAAGTGCTTTTGTAAGATTTTGGGCATCAAAAAGTGTTCCCCAATCTTTTTCTCCAGGTTTTCCATCTACTTTTGAAAGCGATTGCCAAATCACATTGATTGCTCCAGGAATATGACCTGCTTTATATTCCTTATCTGTTCTAGCATCAATTATTACTAGATCTTTATTATCTTCCATACTTTGTTCTAACCAATTTAGACTAACCAAATAATCGTTATTATCGTAAGTATAATCATCTTTTGTTGTAGCAACTTGTGTTTCTTGTTCTGTTTTTGTAGTGTCTTCTTTTGATTCTTCCTTCTTGCTAGAACATCCTACTACAGAAAGTCCCATAATTGAAACAAGTACTAAAGAAGCGATCTTTTTCTTTAAATTTATTTTCATTAGATATCCTCCAAATAATTTTATTTTCTATCAAATTATAGCATATATATTGTCAAAATTAAATCAAATTACAAACATTGTCCATTGCTTATTTCTATATAAAAATACATAGTATTCTTTTTTTCTATACAAAGATATTATTTCAATATATTTTTTCCTTCATATACTATTTTGATATTCTTTTTTCTATATCATTTTTCCATTCACATACTATTTTGATATTCTTTTTTCTATATCATTTAGAAATTCATCGCTCAAGTATTGGTTTAATTTATCAAATGTAGATTGATTAAAAATCAATTTGTTTGGATCTCTATATTCTATCCAAGCCATTGCACACCAAGTGATTCCTCTTAGACAAGTAACAGGAATAAACAAGTCTACATCTTCTCTCAATGTATCAGTTTCGAATCTTCCATTTACAGATTTTATATAAGTAGAAATAAAATCATCTATTTCACTTTGAGATAGTATAACATCTGTTTTCCAAAATGTAGTCGTAGGTGCTAAAAAATGACCTAAATCTTGAGCAACCTCTCCAAACAAAGGCTTTTCCCAATCTATGAGATAATTTTTCTTGCCTTCACTATTTATCAAAAAATTTGTAGAATTCAATTCTGTGTTGATACAACATTTGTATTTTTTGTTTGCAACTTTGCTTTCACAATTTATATTATCTAATTTGTTGATTTTTAACCATATTTTGTCTAGCATACGTCTAATTTGAAATTTCTTTTTATCCTCTGCTAGCTCTGATTCGAAATATATTTTGAACATCTGTTCGCATTCAGTCAATATTGCTTTCAATGGTTTTTCATAATAAATCAACTCATTCTTTATAGTTTTAATAGAATGTATATCTGCCAAACACTCAGCTGCTAATTTCATATCTGTTTTGTAATCTAGATGCCTTCCTTCTAAATATTCCATAACTAATATCCCAAACTCAATATCCTTCTTACTTCCATCAACATAAAAAACTTTTGGAGTTCTTCCTGAACTTTCTATCAGTTTCAAAGCGTTGTATTCATACTCAATTTGATTTTCCAAATTCATCTGACTGTGTGTATTTACTCTAAGTACTAACATTTTCTTCAAATCTGGATGATAAAACTTGTAATTTATATTGTATTCTCCTTGTGCCAACATCTCTATTGATATTTCATGTTCTTCATTTATTTTTAAAGCTTGTTTAAATTTTTTACTGTTTACATATTCATAAAGTGCAGATATGTTGCTCATAGTTCCTCCTTTTTTTAACGATGTTTTCTATACTACTTCATCAAATTTCTTATTATAAAAATCTCTATTCAAACAAATTCTGAAAATCTGACAACAAAACTTCTATATCTTCATTTCGATAAAACTTCTATATCTTTATTTCGATTTCATTTTACAATGAGACTTTCATTTTTCCTGTATTTAATCTTTTTATCTTATATCATTGTATTTATTAGATACCCTGTTTATATCTATATTATGTCTATATAGAAATCTAAGATACTGCATTTTCCACATTACTCTTAGTCTTCCACCTTCTAAAAATCTTCTTTCAGAAGTCGTAATTCTATTTTTTGTCATACCAATTTTTATACATTTTCTTTTTAAATTTAAAGAAAATTGATAGTCTTCCATAATTCTAAGATCAGGAAAACCTCCTATCTCAAAAAACAACTCTCTTTTTATAAAGATACCTTGATCTCCAAAAGCGATATTTCCATACTTGACTCTAATATTTGACATCACACCACAAATTTTCATCAAAATACTTTTAGAATTAAATCTTACTCCAAAACAACCTACATCATAATTTTCCATAACTTCTTCAATTTCAGTAATGATATTATTATTCGATAATTCTTCTAAACTAGAAGTTATGTTGTTTGCTGATAATTCTTCTAAACTAGAAGTTATGTTGTTTACTGATAATTCTTCTAAACCAGAAGTTGTATTGTTTGCTGATGATTCTTCTACGTTTCTATATTTTTTCAATCTTGATGAATTTATTTTTTCCCTAGGCAATATACTATCACAGTGCAAGAAAAAAAGTACATCTCCTGTACTTTTCTTTGCACCAAAATTCATTTGATTTGCTCTGCCTTTTGGACTTTTGTATACGCAAAATTCATCTGGAATTAATTGCAAAGTATTATCACTACTTCCACCATCTACAAAAATTATTTCACAGTCATTCTTTAAGTCGTTTATTGTTTTTATGAAATTTTTTATTGTATTTTCTTCATTATAAATAGGTATTATAATTGATATTTTCATATAAATTTCTTCTTAGCTCTGTTTATCACTGATTTTATTCCAAGTGGTACATTTTCGTCAACATCAAGTATCACAGATAATATATGATATGAATCGCCAAAGCCCTTTCTCCTAAAATTACTTACGCAAGACGCACAGTAAGTATATAATTCTTTGTAGCTTAATTCATTATAGTTGAATTTTTCGTTATTAGATTTTACTTTTTTTACATTA
>JAISUA010000067.1 GCA_031272305.1 Clostridioides sp. | reverse complement strand
CTTTATTGTTTTATTGTAAACTTCTTCTATTTTAGGATTATTGTAAATAATCTCTGTATTCTCTTCTCTGAGCTTCAAGAAATCTTCCAATACTTCATCATCAATCTTGATATAATTTTTTCCCATACTATTTTTCACAATGTTATATACCATTTTGTTTATTATATCTTTATTATCATTGCCAAGTATTCCATCGTGCTTGAAATCATTGCCTATAATATCAACTCTCTGTGCATCTTGTCTATCTCTACCCAAATAAGCGATCATATCACTTATCCTAACAACACAACCTTCTAATGTAAAAGGTCTTTTGGATTTTAAATAAATATCATCTTCACAACATTTTCTTATTTCTTCCTCTAATTCAGAAAAAACATATTTTTTATGAGGCTCATATTTTCTAAAATCTTTATCTCCATTATGATAAAGTATTCCATCTAAAGTCTGTATACTCAAGTTGCTGTTTGTAATTTTCTGTAAAACTCTAACGCTATGAACATTGTGTTTAAAACTAAGCCCTGTATTTTTTTTATATTTATTATTCAAAAATATCTCACCTTTATGACCAAATGGAGTATGTCCTATATCATGACCCAAAGATATAGCCTCTATTAAATCTAAATTAAGGTTCAATGCTTTCCCAATTGTTCTTGCAATCCTTGAAACAAGCTGAACATGCAGACTTCTCCTAGTAATATCATCATTTAAATAGAATGAAAAAACTTGTGTTTTATCTGAATATCTATTGTAAAAAATATTATGTAATATCTTATCAGAATCGATTGCAAAGTTTGACCTAATAAAGTCAAATTTATTTCTGCTAGTATTTGCTCTAATACATTCGTAATCTTTTGTAGCAAAACAACTCAATCCTTCATCTTGTATCCTTCTTTGATGTATCAAAGAATTTTGTTGCAATTTATCAAGTTCAAAATATTTTTTCATATGAGAACCTCCTCGATTATTACTTTTTATTTTTTCTTCCTTTATATCTATACTTCTATTATATATATAAATTCATTAATTTTATAGATATTAAAAGTAAGAAGCCATAACTAATGTTATCATTCGCTATGGCTTCGTTTTCTATATAACTATCATATAAGCTTATATAATAATACTTGCAAGAATTTATATTAAAAGCAATGTTGCAAGTATTGATATTCGAAGCGTGAAAAACTTCGTTTTTCTTCATATACGTTCTCATAATAAATAATATATACTTATTTATTTTCGTTGAATTAATATAGGTTGGATTTGTTCATCTTCCAATGCTTTTTCTACTGTTTCTACTAATTTTGATAATTCTGCTGTCATGCTTGCTGGTTTTTTAATAGGATCATCTTGACCAAATGGAACAAAATAAATATATTTTGTATTTATTAGTTTCAATATATTCATACCACTTGCTCCAAGTGCATCATTTGTACAAGGTGCTATTACTACTTTATTTTGATTTCTAAGTGTAGCTTTTGTAGCCATAAGAACAGCAGTATCTGTGATTCCAGAGGCAAGTTTTGACATTGAGTTGCCTGTCATAGGAGCAATAACCATAGCATCAAGTTTTACTATTGGACCAAATATTTCTGCACCATCTATTGTATGAATTATCTCTTTTCCTGTTATCTCTCGTAACTCTTGCAAAAATTCATCTTTGTCGTGGAATCTTGAACTTGAATTATACACAATATCACTTACAACAGGATATACAGTAGCACCTAGTTCAACTAATTTTCTAAGTGGTTCAAGTATTTTTTTAACTGTACAAAACGAACCTGTTATACCGAATCCTAGCACTTTTCCTTCAAGCATATTTTAAATCATCCTCTCACAAATTTTTTTTGCCAAAATTTCACCTGCATACTCAACTGCATATTTTCCTGGAATACCTAAAATCAGTTTGTAATTTGCACCGATTTTTTTCATATACTCTACATCAAAACCATGAGGTATAGATGCTATGTCAATTATAAGTGAATCTTTAAATTTATTTATTTGCTCTTTTGTGAGAATTTTATCTGGAACTGTATTTACTATTACATCATATTTCTGATTGTTTAATTTTTCTGCAAAAACAGGTGTGATTCCTCTGGTTCTAGCAAGGTATTCCTTTTCTTCGCTCCTTACTAGAGTCGATACATTTGCATCTAAAGCCTTCAATCTTCTTGCTAAATCTTGACCACAAACACCATATCCAATTATAAGGATACTCATATTGTAGATAGTTTTTGTTGTATCATCTATTATATTTGCAATTACACCCTCAGAAGTTGGGATTGCATTCATTATAGAAACACTTTTATCTTCCATTAATACATAGTATTTTAAACTATATTTTCTACATTTTTCTTCTAAATATTTTTTTCGTAACCCTGAAAAAATAACAGTATTTCCTTTTAAATTTTCAAAAAACTTATCATCAAATTCTTCTTCATCTATTTCTTTTTTAAATGGAAATATAATAAAATCTTGCTTTTCTATTTCATCAATAGCTTCAGTTGTGTATATTCCATTTTTTCTAAGATAATTTTCTAAATAATCATATCTTGGATCATCTTTTACAATAATTCCCTTCAGAGTTGACACCTCCTCTTGAATAACTATACTTTTATATTATGCTAGAATAGAATTTCTGTGATTATTTTTTTAAAAAAAGACTGTTACACATTTATGTGCAACAGCCTATAAGTATCAATATTTTTTCTTGACGAATACTATCCCTCCTATAAGAATAACTATACTGCTAATTAATAATATGATAGTATTTTTATTATTTGATGTGTTACTTTCACTAGAGTTCATATTTGGAAATCCACCTTGTATGTTGTTTCTTTCTCTAGACCATACTCTATCTTGTCCAATAGCCTCTGTTGAATAATCTCCATTTTCTGTATTCTCATTTGTGTTAATAACATCTTCTGTGTTACTAGTATTTTCATTAAGTTTATTTTGCATATTAGCATCGTTTGTGTTACTAGTATTTTCATTAAGTCGATTTTGCATATTAATATCATTTGTGTTACTATCGTTTTCATTAAGTCGATTTTGCATATTAGTATCGTTTGTGTTACTAGTATTTTCACTACTTTCATTTTCTATATCTATATTGTTTGTATTGCTGTTTGTAGTGTTTTGATTTTCAAGGTTTTGTGTTCCAAAGTTTCCTACTGGAATTCGTCCTCCACGCTCCATTCCTCCACCCATATTATTTGTACCCATACTCTGAATATCTATGTCTGAAGCTAATACAAAATTTGCATTATTTGTATCAGATTGTTCTTCTGTTGTTGAAGCTATTTTTCCATTAAGTTGAGACGATATGCTTTCTGCTCGAAGTAAACAGAATTTTTTAAGTTCAGAACTCCCTTTTTGAAATTCTTCATAAGAACAAAACGCAGTTGGATCATTTTTTACATATTCTGAAATAAGATTTATAGCATTGTCATACATTTCTTCAAATTTTCCACTACTGAAATACTCCATATATTCTGAATATACTTCATGATATAAGTTAGTATATTCTTCACTTGAAAATATCCACGAAAGCATTGGTCTATCTTCTATTGAGCCACTTAGTAGAGGTGTATCTATTGGATAATTTACAAGAGTTGTAGCATTATCAATTGTTACAGTATCTGTCTTTACAGAATTGTTTGTATCATCACTATTTGTTGTATCATTAG
>JAISUA010000044.1 GCA_031272305.1 Clostridioides sp. | reverse complement strand
ACAAAGAACTACATTGACAAAACATCCAACTCATAGTTTGTACTTCACTTGTATTGAAATTAGTTAGATCTAACTCTTTTAACGAAGTACAACTATTAAACATCCAACTCATATTTTTTACTCTACTTGTATTGAAATGACTCAAATCTAATTCTTCTAAACCGCTACAAGCATAAAACATTCCTTCCATATTTTCTACTTCATCTACTGATAAGTTAGTTAAATCTATACTACAATCTTTTTCAGTATTTTTAAAATAATTTTTAAATAAATAACTTGAGTTTTTATTAGCCTCAACTTCACCAACAAATACTATTTTCGTGATTGCAATACCATAATCTGATATTCTGCTTTCCCAATTTGGTCTATTACTTGTTTCTGGTAGTTTCTGTTTTTCTTGTTCTCTCCCTATTGTCAAAATGCCTGTATCCTCTTCGAAACTCCAATCTACGCTGTTTCCTTGCTCATCAGACCAAGTATTTGTTGTCACAGCACTTACAATTTTTGGAGAATCTAATGAATATATCACTACTAATCCCAAAAATATTGTGAATACTAAGGTAATTACCTTTGATAAACTACGCCTTAATAAATCCTGCATTTTTACATTTTCCATGATATTACCTCCTGTTGTCTTGATAAACTGTCTCTTATTTACTTTGATAAACCATTTTTAAATTAATAAACTATCTCTTAGAACTATCTCTTTTTCATTTTGATAAACTGTTTTCTATTAATAACACTATCCCTTCTTTACTTTAATGAAGTATCTTTTCTATTCATAAGATTGTATGTAGTATTAATACTACTTTTTTTCGTATTAATATTACACTTTTCAAACGTAATTTATATTTTTATTCTACTAAAATTCATTTACTTTAGCAATCTATAACGTTAAATTAACTGTATATATGTAAAAAATAAATATTTTTATATACATTTTATTTCGTGTATTGTATTGTAAATTAAATTTGTTTGTATTGTGAATTTAGTTTTATTTAGTAAAAAAATACACGACAATAGGTTTGTTACCTTTCATCGTGTATTTTTATTGTGTTTAATTTAACTATATATATATCTTAATTATAATAAATGTAACTGATAACCTTTCATTTATTATAATTGGGGAAAGCATTTTTCATATTGTTCTTTTTCATATTGTTCTTTTTCATATTTTTTCTTTCTTTTTCACTCTATATAATTTTTTTTAAATTAATAATATATTCTGTATAATGTATACGTTTTCCATGTGTACATTTTTATTATATCACATATTATTTGAATTTAATTTTTTATTTTTTTCGATATTTTAGCTTATTTATAAATTTATCGTAAAAATTATACCACAGGTATAACTTTTTAAAAACAAATTTGTTCTATAGATACATCATTTTACAACTACTGAAATTTGTCCTTGTAATATAACGAAAATTTAGAAAATACTTTGATTCAATAATATTTTAGTCGTTGATGACGATATAGAAATAGTTGATGCTATAAAAATCTATCTTGAAAAAGAAGATTACAATGTTTATAAGGCTTATGACGGTCTTGAAGCACTTGATATAATAAATTTAAACGAAATTCATCTTATTATTTTAGATATAATGATTCCAAAATTAGATGGAATAAAAACTATGTTGAAGATAAGAGAAAAAAAACAATATTCCAATAATACTGCTCTCTGCAAAATCAGAAGAAAGCGATATTATAATAGGTTTGAATATGGGTTCAGATGATTATATAACAAAACCATTCAATCCTCTTGAACTTATTGCAAGAGTAAAGAGTAACTTAAGAGGTTATGTAAAATTAGGAAAATACGACATATGCGAAAATCAAATATGTTCAGGTGGACTTTGCTTGAATTTAGATACAAAAATACTTACTGTTAAATATTATTATGAGAAGTGCATATAATAGAAAACGGATGTTTTCGCACTTCGAATAACAAGACTTTCTACTTTATAAAAAAATAATGATTTATTTGAAAATTTGTAATAGTCGACTATTTTTCGTTTAATTTAAGAAGTTGCATTGATTTAAATATTTACTTAGATTATAATATCTATATGTTAAAAATTTTTATTCTCATTGGAGGTGTGATTTTGCAAAGTAATAAATCTCATACAAATAACTTTTCTAGCATAAGAAGTATGATTATCACAGCACTTATGATTGCTCTTGTTTGCCTTGCTACATTAGTTATTCAGATACCTACACTAGGTCAAGGATATGTAAATATAGGTGATTGTGTTATTATGGTTTCTGCAATAGTTTTTGGTCCGATTCCAGGAATGATTGCTGGTGGAGTTGGTTCTGCTCTAGCTGATATTTTAGGTGGATATGCTTATTGGGCTGTTTTCACATTAGTCATAAAAGGTTTAGAAGGTTTGATCATTGGAATCATCTATAATAAATACAAAAATAAACTTGCTATGCTTGTATCTATACTTATAGGTTCAATTATTATGATAAGTGGATATTTTCTTGCAGGAGGATATATCAATGGAAGTTTTGTAGTAGCTCTTAGTTCTATTATTCCAAATGGAATACAAGCAATAATTTCTATGATTATAGCTATGCCGTTTTCTTATTTTATACAAAAAATCTACACAAAAGAATCTAACTATGTAAAAAAATTTTAATTGAAAACAAAATATAATCTCGATATTAGATTCTGTAACGAAATATGTAACATCAGAGTATTTATTGAATAGATAACATTAGAGTATTAAAAGGAATTTAATGAAATATATAATGTTAGAGCATTTAAAACGAATTTAATGAAAACATATCCTGAATTATTCACAGATATCATTTGAACAATTCAGGATATTCTTTA
>JAISUA010000276.1 GCA_031272305.1 Clostridioides sp. | reverse complement strand
TATTTCCATCTTCCAAAAAATCAACTTGATCATAAGTTACACCATATTCTGCAAGAGAACCTTTTTCTTCTCTTATACCTATCACACCTTGCAATGTATCATACGGTTTTTCTGTTATTGATAAAATCTCATCGCCAGGTCTTACAAGTCCTTGTACACAAAGGCTAAGTGCATGAGTTCCATTTACTATAATAGGTCTTACAAGTGCATCTTCTGTATGAAATACTTTTGAATATATTTCTTCGACTTTTTCTCTACCAATATCATTGTAACCATAACCTGTTGTCCAATTGAAATGTTGGTCGCTTAATCTTGCTTCTTGCATTGCATTTAAGACTTTATATTGATTATATTCTCTTATTTTTTTTAGCTCTTCAAATTTATATTGCACTTCTTGAAGTGTTTCTTCTGACAATTTAAATATTTCATCGCTAATATTATACTTTTCTTTAAGTATTTGTTTTGTTTCTTCTAACATACTATATTCGCTACTCCCTACAATTAGCAAAAAGCAGATAAAATACTTTTTAGCAATTATCTGCTTTTGCCATTAATAATGTTTTTTATTTTAAATTGTTATCTGTTTTGATTGTTATTTCCTAGTAAAATATATCTACTTGGTTTTATAGAAGAAAGTGCATGTTTATAAACCATTCTTTGGGTTCTATCACTTTCATCTACTAGAATAATATAACTGTCGAATCCTTTAATCATTCCTGTTATGATTGTTCCATCCAACAAACTAATCTCTGCTGGTATTTTTTCTTTTCTTAAAGTATTAAGAAATAAATCTTGTAAATTTAAGACTGTTCCTTTCATAATCCCATTCTCTCCTAAAATAAATTTTAATATATATGAAAAATCACTTCATACACTTTCGTATAAAAAAATATATGAAAATAACCTCGTATATTTTTAATATATATATTATTGTTCAAAAAACTAGACAATTTATTATATCATATTGTTTTTGTAATGTCATTTATAAAATTAAAATAATATTTTGTCAATATCAATTTTTGACCATACAAATTAAGCATTCGTATTTGATTTTGATTCTTGTGTTTGATTTTCAAGGAACATTAATAATCTATTTTTTATTTATGATGCTTTTTATTCGTAATACTTTTTAATTTATGATACTTTTCATCTATGTTGTTTTTCTAGTTATGATACTTTTCGTCTATGTTGTTTTTTTATTTATGATACTTTTCGTCTATGTTGTTTTTCTATTTATGATACTTTTCATCTATGATACTTTTCATATCGCAAGCTGGTTTATCTTCCATTTTGATTACTTTACCTTCCCACGTTCTTAGCATAACATAATCATTACCTTTTGATAGTAAATATTGAGGAAGTAATGGTGTCTTTCCTCCTCCTTTTGGTGCATTGACTATATATGATGGAATAGCCATACCTGAAGTGTAGCCTCTCAAATATTCCATAATTTCTAGACCTGAATCAATAGAAGTGTTAAAGTGTCTTGTTCCTTTTACATGTTTACCATGGAAAATATAATATGGTTTGACCCTTATTTTTAAGATTTCTTGATTCAAACATTTCATTACATGCTTGTCATTGTTTACTCCATTTAGAAGTACTGCTTGATTTCCCATAGGGATACCTGCATTAACTAGTTTTTCGCATGCTTTTTTTGATTCTTCAGTGACTTCCATCGGATGATTAAAAAGAGTATTTACATATATAGGATGATATTTTTTTAGCATATTGCACAAATCATCAGTTATTCTTTGTGGCATAGTGATTGGTATTCTAGTTCCTAATCTTATATAATCTACGTGTTCTATTTCTGATACTTGCTTTATTATCCATTCCAACTGTTCATCACTTAGTGAAAAAGCATCTCCACCTGTGATCAACACATCTCTTATCTCTTTATTTTCTTTGATATAATCAATTGATTCTTGAAGTTTTTCTCTAGACACATGATGATCAGTGCCACCTATATTTCTTCTTCTTTGACAATGTCTACAATACATCGCACATTCATTTGTAACATTAATTATAAGTCTATCTGGATAACGTCTTGTGATGCTTCCAGCAGGATTTGTATGTTTTTCATTCATAGGATCTAAATCGCTATCATCATCATTTAATTCTACAAGCATTGGAATAGACATAAGTTTGATAGGATCATAAGGATTTTCCGGATCGATCAAGCTTAAGTAATATGGCGAAATTGCCCATCTAAAAACTTCTCCAACCTTTTGTATTTGCTCTTTTTCCTCTGATGATAGATTCAAAATCTTCGCCAATAAATCTGCATCAGTTATCCGATTTTTTAGTTGCCATTTGTAATCATTCCATTGCTCCTTGGTAGCACCTAATATACTCATAATATTTTTTTGTCTTTCAATAATTGCTTGTGTAGATTCGAGTCCTTTTGGTATTTTACTTTTCGCTTTTAGATAGTCATCAATTTTGTGCTTTAATTCTTCTGCTCTTATAAGAGATATTTCCTTGTTATCATTTCCATTGCTTTTTGATTCTTCGATTTCTGAGTGATTTTGTAAATCATACTGTAATTTTTCTGTAAATAAATTAAATTCTTCTAAATTTTTTTTCATAAATGTTCCCCCTTATATTTTTGTCATATATTACTTTGTACTTAATAAAAAACTTAATGCTATGGTTATTAAAAAGTAGAAAAGTTTCTTGAATTAAAATCATATATTTTCTATTTTTTTATTTTGAAAAATCTTCTTAATTATATTGTTATTTATATTATTGTTCATATTGTTGTTCAAATGTTTATAATAGTTCTCTACTTTTTAATCGTTATACTATTCTAACCCATTTTATAAAAATTTTCAATATTCTTTTAAAAAATTTGCTTTAAAAATACAAAATATTTCAATTTAAAAGCAAAAATTCTAGAGAATAATTTGAAAAATATTTATCATTAGTCAAATAAAATCTAAATAACTCGTTATAATTTTAAATTTTATAATGAACCACTTTTTTATTTAATTAAAAACTAAAAAAAATAGCTGATAAATGTTGTTACAAGATTCGATTTTATGTTTACACCATCATTAAATGTGATAACTATTATCAAATCTAAAAAACTTTGATCAGCTATTTTATAAGAAAATAATATATTTAATTAGATTTCATTTAAAATGAAAATGCATCCTATTTAATTAATTTCATTTAAATTGAAAATACATCCTATTTAATTAATTTCATTTAAATTGAAAATACATCTTATTTAATTAATTTCATTTAAATTGAAAATACATCTTATTCAACTAGTTTTACAATGTCACTTGCTATTGATTTATTTCCATTGCTTATTCCTACAACATATACTTCTATATTCAATACTTCACTTGATCTTGCAAATGAATATGAATTACTATATACTCTGTTATTATAAAGTGTAAATCCTTTTTCTCCTGCAGATTTGTCCTTTACATAAATACTATAAGAACAACTTTTGACATTCAATTTATTCCAAGTAACATATACTTTTTCTTCGTCAGAACTCAAAGCAAGGTTTTCTATTCTAAGCTTTGTAATATCAACATCAGGTTCATCATTTTTTGAAATATTGACTATATTACTTTTTTTAGTATAAGTTTTATTAGATTTTCCTACAACATATAAATCAAAATCGTATTTATCAGTATTTTCAATTTCTAGTCTAACGCTATGTTTAACTGTAGATGAATTTGAATCTACACTAACAGTATCAAATTTTTTGAATGAAGAATCTTCTTCTAAATTATCTCTTAAATAAATTTCATATTCTGAAACATTTGCAATAGAACTCCAAGATAAATTAACTACTAGATTGTTGTCTTCAACGGAAGATGTAGCTTTCAGATCACTTATTTCTTTATTTGAAATTATTTGTTTCTCTACGTTTATTGTAACTGTTTTTTTCTTATTTCCACAAGATACTTCAATTTGCTCACTGCCTTCTTTTATTCCTTCAATTCTTCCACTGCTTGTAATAGAAATACAACGTTCTGAAGGTATTTTATAACTGGCAAAATTATATAAAATACTTGGATGTTTTTGACCTTTTGGTTTAGTTATTATTTTAGGATTTAAATTTAATTTTTCTCCTTTTTCAATAGTTATTACTGAATTTATATCAATACTCGAAACCATAGATGTTATCTCAAACTCTTGATAAGATTCCTCTCCACCACAAGTAACTATTATTTTTGCTTTTCCTACTCCAACGGCTTCAACATTTTCTCCATCTACTTTTAGTACGTCTTCATCACTTGACTTGTATTCAGGAGTAAAAATATCTTTAAATTTACTATAACTCATATTTACAACACTTTTTATCGAACTAGTATCTCCTACAAATTTCAGCTCATCTGATAAATTTAATTCCACAGAATTTACTTTTGGATCGACTACTCTTATTTCTGCTCTTTTAAGAAGTCTTTGATTTTTCATTACACCAATAGAAGTAGAACCTTCTTTCAAAGAAATCAATTTGTTGTCTTCTATTTTTACTACTCCACTATTATCTAAAACATTGAACCATATGTTAGGATTTTTCGCATACATAGGAAATTTTATATAATTTCCTGCTGAAAGTTTCAAAGTATCATTTAAGCGTATAGTATATTTGTCAATATCCTTGATATAATCGCCACTTACTATGCTTATTTCTACACCTTTTACCATAGGTCGCAAAATACCAAAC
>JAISUA010000267.1 GCA_031272305.1 Clostridioides sp. | reverse complement strand
TTTTTTGTTAAGAATGAAATAGCGGGAGGGGTGTTTCCTGAACCAGCGACAGCGGAGAATCTTTATCATTGTGGCAGTGCAATATGTGCTTGTGGTGGTCATCGTTCAAAATATTATATAGGACAATAAAGCCGCAAATGTGAAGTGCATAAATAATGTACTATAACCGACCTAAATGAATAGTTAATTATAAAATTTTAATTACAATGTCAATAATTGAAATATTGGACAAGATATATATGAAAGTGAATAGGTACAAAACTATTTATTTGTTTCGGAAGGCAGGATTACGAAAAATTAATAGATTCCATGTTGTCGGTGGAGAACCTATTGTTCAAATAGGAAAAGGAAGTCGGTTCTCTTTTGGGAATGAATTAGTAATGGTTAATGACCAAAAAAACTCTACCTTAGGACGTACTGGAAAGTGTAAATTTTTAGTATTTGATAATGCATCATTAACTTTAGGAGAACATGTATCAATGAGCAATACTTGCATTGTAGCTACAAGATCAATACGAATAGGTAATAGAGTGATGATAGGAGGTGGTGTTACCATTGTTGATTCTGATTTTCATTCGATGAATTCTATGCATTGGTTTACCCCAACAGATGAGTTGGAAGCCGCATCTTTGCCTGTTATAATAGGCAGTAATGTGTTTATTGGTATGGATGTTGTAATTTTAAAAGGCGTCTCAATTGGAGATAATGTAAGAATTGCAGCAAGATCTGTAGTAACAAAGTCCATTCCTGATAATCAAATCTGGGGTGGAAATCCGGCGAGTTTTATTAAAAATCTTCCCTATAAATTTAGCAATTAAAGTCCATAATGTGCATAATTGAATCTAAACAATATATGTGTAAAAATTTAAATCAAAGCATAGAATTGGACAATGATTTATTTTATAACCATTGTCCAATATGTCAGTCAAATAAAATAAAAAAAATTGGCGAATTAGATTATTATTCTCGCGAAAATTTAACTTACGCTAACTTTTATATTAAACTAAAGAGAATCCCTGAACTATGGGAATGTATAGATTGTAAGTCATGGTTTGCACAAAATATTATAAAGGAATCCGATAGCATTTCTCTATATACAAAAGGCGAATTTATAAAAAGGAATAGTAATGAGGATATGTCAATTTATAAATTTGAAAATCGAAAACCTCCCGATATTAAAAAAATATTATCAGAAAATTTACCTCAAAAAAGTAAAGTTTTAGATATCGGATGCGACACTGGTGATTTATTGGATTTTTTAAAAAAAAATGGTCATACAACATTTGGATTAGAATATTCTAAAGCAAGCAGAAATATTTTACAAAAGAAGGGGCATATTGCATATTCTAATTTTGCAGAAATTAATGAAAAATTTGATGTCATAACTGCATTTGATTTGATTGAACACATATATAATTTCCAGTTATTTTTAGATAATTGCTCCAACTTATTAAATTCAAATGGAATACTGGTTTTTTTTACAGGCAATATTGATTCTAAATCAAGCAAGAAGCAAAAAACCAAATGGTGGTATTTTTCTTTTGCTGAGCATATTATTTTCCCGTCAAAGCAAGCCTATGAAACGAATGACTTAAAAGTAATAAAATATAATAAAGTGCGCTTGGATAACGAACTCAAAATTACAGTTAGATCACTGATTAGGAAAATAATACGCCTTTTTTCGTTGAGCTATGATGGATGGCCATTCAACTCGGATCATCATATAATAGTGTTAAAAAAAAACACGTAAAATGAACATTATTATATTTACCGGAGGACTCGGAAATCAAATGTCTCAATATGCATTTGCTGTAGCGAAAAGCAAACATGCAAGAACAATAGTAAGCACTTATTTTTTACAGCGTCATTATGAACACCAAGGATATGAATTAAAGCGATTATTTGATATAAGCATACGGACAAATCCCCTGATCGATTTTTCAGTAAGAATCATTCGGAAACTTATATATTTACGCGACCATCATTTAGTCGGCAATGTAGCTTGTTTGTTATTACGTCTCTTAAAGATATTAAATTGCAATGTATGGATGGACGATGGAGGGACAAAATTTGACTATGAGTTTTTGAAAAATAAGTCAGGTCTTAACTTTTATCTTGGTGGATGGCTTTCTGAAAAATATTATTATGACATACAACCTCAATCATTATTTAAATTTCGATTTGAAGATTTAAATATAAAATCTAAAGAAATTCTTAATTCAATAACAACATTGAACAGCGTGTCTATACATATCAGACGAGGTGATTATCAGATAGATTATAATAAAGACACTTTCGGGAGTGTATGTAATTTTGATTATTATTCAAATGCAATAGAATATATAAATAAACATACAATAGCGCCAGTATTTTTTTGTTTTTCTGACGAAATAGAATATGCGAAACACTTTTTGAACATAAATCAAAATGTGTTTTATATTGACTGGAATAAAAATGAAGATTCGTGGCAAGATATGTGTTTAATAAGCAAGTGTAAACATAACATTAACGCTAACAGTACATTCAGTTGGTGGGGTGCATATTTGAACAGTAATCCGCAAAAAATTGTCATTGTTCCATCACACTATACGTCAAATAAGGACATTCCAGTTATCTATCCTGAAACTTGGATTAAAATATAATTAAATAATGAAAACAGTAATATTAGCAGGCGGTTATGGCACTCGCCTTTCGGAAGAGACAGACTTGCGTCCTAAACCTATGGTGGAAATAGGCGGACGACCTATCCTATGGCATATAATGAAGATTTATTCCTATTGGGGTTTTAACGATTTTGTCGTGCTTACAGGGTATAAGTCGCACGTTATTAAGGATTATTTTATCAATTACTATACCCGATATTCGGATATCACCGTTGATATGGCTAATAATGCCGTTGAGATTCATAATAACAGAAACGAGCCTTGGCGGGTTATTATGCTTTATACGGGTCAGGATACAATGACCGGCGGCAGATTGCTTCGTGCGAAAGATTTTATCGGGAACGAGACTTTCATGCTCACTTATGGCGATGGTGTAAGTGATATAAACATCGGCAAACTTCTTGAATATCACCGTATGCACAGAAAAACGGTAACTGTTACGTCCGTACAGCCACAGGGAAAGTTCGGGGCGCTATCAATTGACGATAGCGGCAAGGTCGTTTCGTTTGCCGAAAAGCCGAAAGGCGACGGTGCATGGATTAACGGCGGTTTCTTTGTTATGGAAAGCGACGTCTTCGATTATATCAAGAATGGTGACGAGACCATATTGGAACGCGAGCCTATGGAGAGTCTTGCCGAAGCCGGACAGTTGCAGGCATACAAATACTCCGGTTTCTGGCGAGCAATGGACACGCTGAAAGATAAGAACGACCTGACCGCCCTATGGATGACCGGTAACGCGCCTTGGTCTTTATGGATGAAATAAAAAAAAAATTTCTGGGTATGCGCTCGAGCCTAAAACAGGAAAGATAGAAAATATATGCAATAAATAAACCATACTGCACAAAATAGTAACAATTTTGTGCAGTAGAAAATAAATAATGCAGAAAACGATAATATTACAACATAAGGAAGAACGCGATATGCTTTTGAAACGGGATTATCAAAAGCGCGAGTC